>JAHHSB010000001.1 GCA_020025415.1 Oscillibacter sp.
TTTGTAACTCTAAAATATCCCAAAAGATAACAAAAATCAATATCTTATGCCATATTTTCTGACCATGGCCCTAACGCTAGACTAGTGTAGAAGGAGCGTGAAAGCCTGATGAATAAGCAGCAACTGATCGAAATCGGTCAGCGCCTGCGCCAGCAGAGGAACAAGCTCAATCTCACCCGGGAGCAGTTCGCCGAATTGGCGGACATCGGTGTCGGCTATTATGGTCAAATCGAAGTGGGCACCTCCCAGATGTCCATCGACACCCTGATCAAAGTATCCCGGGCCTCCCATCTCACCATGGAGTACATCTTATTTGGCTCCGATCCACCCAAGGAGGATGTCTCGTCCCTGTACACCATGCTGTCTCATTGCTCCGAGCGGGAACTGCATCTTGCCGAAAAGGTCCTTCAGCTATTCCTGCTGCGGGGAGACTGACTTCCCATATGCCAAGATTCCGCACGGATTGGCCGCGCGGTTTTGGTCTTGCCCGGGTTTTTCCCCTTTTACAGCTGCCCGCCCGTCAGGAGATGAGAAAAAATACTTGCGCCCGGCGCGGGGATATGGTTACATAATAAGTAGATACGCCTCCGGCTCTGCCGCCGGGCCGTACGCCTTTTTCGAAAGGAGCTGAACTATGGACAACCAGATTCTCATTCGCAACGCCCGCGCCATCGTGACCTGCGACGAGCAGGACCGCGTTTTTTACGGGGCAGATCTGCTGGTGGAGGGGCCGAAGATCAAGGCCATCGGCAAGAATCTCAGTGCTCCCGGCGCCCAGGTGGTGGACGCGTCGGACTGCTTTGTGTATCCGGGCCTGATCAACACCCATCATCACTTTTTCCAGACCTTTGTGCGCAACCTGCGCACCATCGACTATCCCAACATGACCGTGCCCGACTGGATCGACAAGATCTACCGGATCTTCCAGGTAATCGACGACGAGGTGATCTATTACTCCTCCCTCACCGCCATGGCCGACCTCATCAAGCACGGCTGCACCTGCGCCTTTGACCATCAGTACTGCTACACCCGGGCCACCGGCAACCGCCCCGTGGACCGGCAGATGGAGGCGGCGAAGCTCCTGGGTATCCGCTATCACGCGGGCCGGGGCACCGACACCCTGCCCCGGAGCAAAGGCGGCTCCATTCCCGAGAACATGCTGGAAACCACAGAGGAATATCTGGCAGACTGCGAGCGCCTGGCGGGGCTCTACCATGATCCCGCTCCCTACTCCATGTCCCAGATCGTCATGTCCCCCTGCCAGCCCATCAACTGCTACCGGGAGACCTTCACCGAGACGGTGGACATGGCCCGGCGGCTGGGGCTGCGGATGCACACCCACCTGGGCGAAGGGGAAAACGAGATCATGGAGGCCCGTTGGGGTATGCGCACCCTGGACTGGTGCAAGGAGATCGGCTTCGTGGGCCCCGACGTGTGGGTGGCCCACGCCTGGGAGCTGACGGAGGACGAATACGACTATCTGGGCCGCAACGGCATGGGCATCTCCCACTGCCCCACCCCGGCCATTTTGGGCGGCTTTCCCATCCTGCACATGAAGAAGCTCCAAGCGCACAACGTCTGCGTCAGCCTAGGCTGCGACGGCAGCGCCACCAACGACAGCTCCAGCCTGCTGGACGCCATGCGCACTGCCTGGATGATGCAGGCCTTTTACAGCAAAGAGCGGGGCGGGTGCATCTCCCCCTACGAGATGCTGAAGATCGCCACCATGGGCGGGGCCAAGACCCTGGGCCGCGATGATCTGGGCTCTCTAGAGCCGGAAAAGGGCGCAGACCTGTTCTTCATCGACGCGGGCAAGCTGGAGCTCACCGGCACCCTTCACGACCCCCGGAACCTGCTGGCCCGGGCGGGCGTCACCGGCTACACGGCGCTGACCATGATCAACGGCCGCATCGTATGGCAGGATGGGCAGCTCACCGGCGTGGATGAGCGCAAGCTGGCCCAGGAGGGCGAGGCCGCCTGCACCCGGGTACTGCGGGAGCGCTGCGAGGCGTTCCGGGGGCTGGAATGAGCCTCCGGCGGGATCAACCCAGCGGGCGGCCCGGTGCTTGTCCCGCTTTGCACAAAGGAGTGTGGATATGAAAGTTCTGAACATCGGCTCGCTGAATATCGACAAGGTCTACCAGGTTCCCCATTTCGTCTCGGCGGGGGAGACCCTCTCCTCCACCGATCTGCAGATCTTTCCCGGCGGCAAGGGGCTCAACCAGAGCATTGCCGCCGCCAAGGCGGGCCTTTCCATCTGCCACGCTGGCAAGATCGGGCCCGATGGCGCCTTTCTGGCCCAGCTTCTTTCTGACAGCGGCGTGGACACCAGCCTGATCCGCACCGCGCCCGGCGAGGCCACCGGCCACGCCGTCATCCAGATCGACCCCAACGGGCAGAACTGCATTTTGCTCTTTGGCGGCACCAACGAGCAGATCACCCCGGAGGATATTGAGGGCTTTCTGGAGCCCTTCGGCTCCGGCGATGTGCTGCTGCTGCAAAACGAGATCTCCCACCCGGGCGTGGCAGCCCGGCTGGCTGCGGAACGGGGCATGCGGGTAGTCCTGAACCCCTCTCCCATCTCCCCCCGGCTCCAGGAGGTCGACCTGGATCTCATCTCCCTGTTTCTGCTCAACGAAGTGGAAGGCGCCGCCCTCAGCGGCGGGCAGACGGAGCCGGAGGCTATTTTGGAAACTCTCTGCTCCCGCTATCCCCGGGCGGAGGTGGTGCTGACCCTGGGCGGTCAGGGCTCGCTGTACCGGGGCAAGGAGCAGTCGGTGGCCTGCCCGGCCTTTCCCGTGGGTGCGGTGGACACCACTGCCGCCGGCGACACCTTTACCGGCTATTTTCTCTCCGCCTGGCTGGATGGGAAGACCCCGGAGGAGGGGCTGCTGTTCGCCTCCGCCGCCGCGGGCATCGCCGTCAGCCGTCCCGGCGCCGCCCCCTCCATCCCGGAGCGAGAAGAAGTGCTGTGCTTTTTAGTCCAGCGCTGAAAAAGCGGGCCAGGCCCGCAAGATTTATCAAAAAAAGACCCGAACCGGTTTCCCGGTTCGGGTCTTTCTCTTTTTCTTCTGGGTTTGCAGCGGTTTTAGCGCCGCTCTAAGTTTTTCCCGGTCTCAGGGTCAAACACATGGGCCAGGGCACCGCTGAAGCCAAAGCGCAGCGCCCGGCCGGCAGGGTAGTCCGTGGCCCCCTTGGCATCCATCAGGGGCACCACCGCCACCATGTCCTTGCCGCAGGCCTGGAGGTGCAGGTGCAGGGCGCTGCCCATCATCTCCGACACGTCCACCACGGCGCGCACCGCCTGATCCCCGTCCTGCAGCTGGATATGCTCCGGCCGAACGCCCAGCACCACCGGGCGGGGCTCCACATTCCCCCGGCGGAGGTTTTCTTGCTTTTCTTCACTCAGGGGAATCCGGGCCCCGTCCAGCTCCACGGCGTAGCGCTCCCCGTCCCGGACAAGCCGGGCGTCAAAGAAATTCATCTGGGGCGTGCCGATAAAGCCCGCCACAAAGAGGTTCGCCGGATGGTGGAACACCTCCTGAGGCGTGCCGATCTGCTGGACCACACCGTCTTTCATGATGACGATCCGGTCGCCCAGGGTCATGGCCTCCGTCTGGTCATGGGTGACATAGATAAAGGTGGTGTCGATGCGCTGACGCAGCTTGATGATCTCCGCCCGCATCTGGTTGCGGAGCTTGGCGTCCAGGTTGGATAACGGCTCATCCATCAGATACACCTTGGGATTGCGAACGATGGCCCGGCCGATGGCCACCCGCTGGCGCTGGCCGCCGGAGAGGGCCTTGGGCTTGCGGTCCAGATACTGGGCGATGTCCAGGATCTCCGCCGCCTCGTTCACCCGGCGGTCGATCTCCTCCTTGGGCACCTTGCGCAGCTTCAGAGAAAAGGCCATGTTCTCCCGCACGGTCATGTGGGGATAGAGGGCATAGTTCTGGAACACCATGGCGATGTCCCGGTCCTTGGGCTCCACGTCGTTCATCAGCTTGCCGTCAATGTACAGCTCGCCGCCAGAGATCGCCTCCAGTCCGGCGATCATCCGCAGCGTGGTGGACTTTCCGCAGCCGGAGGGGCCCACCAGCACGATGAACTCCTTGTCGGCGATCTCCATGCTGAAGTCCTGGACCGCCAGCACGCCCTCCTCAGTCACTTTCAGGTTGTTTTTCTTCTCGGAGTCCTGGTGCTTTTTTCGCTTGCCTTCGGTATTGGGGTATACCTTCTTCAGGTTTTTCAGGGAAACAGTTGCCATTCCTGCAGCTCTGACGGCGCTGCCTCCGCAATGCGCCGCCTCCCAAAGGGTATGCACGGATCCCCCTGGATTACGGCAGGTCTCCACACTGCCGCACCGCGAGCCGGGCGGGTCTTCTCTCCTCCATTTCTGAAATCTGAATGCGCGAGAAAGTGGAGTCGCGCATCCGACTGGCATCGGCGCCCGGCAGCCCTAAGGCCCGGGCCGGGGTTTCCTTTTCATGATACCACGTCCCCAGGGGACATGTAAATCCCATTCTCCGCCGGAGAGCGGGCACAGCCGCGGCTTTCGGCTCGTCCCCCCAGTGCAGGCAGCGGCAAAGGCCCGCCAAAGCGCCGCCGAGGTAAATCCCCAAAAGGGGCGAACATATTCCCCCTTTTCCACGCATAGAATAAACCAACATGAGGCAGGGAGTGTTGCTTCTTGAAAGGAAATATCGAAGAGCGGGCGGTCATGCTTGCTCAGTACATTTTAGAAAACCAGACCACCGTCCGGGCAGCGGCCGGGAAATTCGGGATCAGCAAGAGTACCGTACATAAAGATATTTCCGAGCGTCTGCCGCAATTCAACCGCGGTTTATATCTTCAGGTCAAAGAGGTCCTGGATGTAAACAAAGCCCAACGGCACATTCGCGGTGGGATTGCCACCCGGAAAAAATACCGCGGGGAATGACCCGCCATTCTTCAAAGGAGGAAGAAATTTTATGGGAAATTGTCAGCGCCGCCGCCGGCCCAATCCAGGCCACAGCAACCAGTCATGTTCTTCCGGCACAACCGCCGCTTCCAGCGGATCCAGGGCCTACTGTTCGGAGCCGCCGGTGCGCCGGTGGCCCCATCTGATCAAAAATACCCCGGTCTCGGAATGCCGGTCCCCCAACACAGCGGAAATTTACTGCATTCTGGAGCAGCAGAACCACATTCTTTTCCGGATCTGTGAGCTGCTGACCCAGATGACAGACCACCCGGATAGCTCCTGCAAGACCTGAGGGGCGGCGATCTTCAAACATTTCAGCAAAAAAACAGCGCCCCTTCTGATCGTTCCCATAGGTACATCTTTCGGACCTCGTGAATTATCAGGCACACAGGCGGACAGCGGAAGCTGTCCGCCTGTTGTGTTTTATGCCAGCAATCGTTTGATCTCTTCGATCTCTGCAGCTCCGCCTTTGTTATTCACGACGATTTCCTATACAATGCTCTCAAAACGGAGGATATCAGAGACGAAAAATTGCGATACGCCCAAAGGCATTGCACTCCTGCCTGCACAAAAACCAGGCATTCCTCTCCGCTTCTTCCGCCAGAGAGGAATGCCTGTCCGTTTCAGCGTGTCGTTCATGTGTTCTCTTTCCTTGCAGCAAGACACCATCGCTCAAGCCAGCAGAAAAAGCCGCTTTATTTGCGGCTGCTTCTCGGAGTGCGTATTCAAAATCAGGGCATGCGGAACACCACATCCCCTAATTTTTTCCCCCCCATACACGGATGAAGCCCCATAGGCTCACATCTTGTCCCTATGGAGCTTCATCCTTCAGGCATACCATTTTTTCTCTTGTTCTTTTCCCACAAGCACGTTATAATGAAGGTGCCGTTTCTGATTTTATGTAAATCAGATTCCACTCATTATCGCGGCCCCGCCGCAACGTTTAAGGAGATTCCTATGCAAAAGCAAGTTCAACCTCGGCGGCAGCGCCGCCGCAAACGGCGCAGCTGGGTCCGCGCGGCGGTCATTATAGTGTTTGCAGCCGCCGCGGTCACAGGTCTGGTGAAATGTCTAATCCACCCGCCCACAGTCTCCTCGCCGGACGGCTCGGCGGACAGCGCCGCCGCCAGCTCCTCTTCTTCCAAGGACGATTCTCCCACCCCCACCACCCGGAAAGATCAGTTTTACACCATTTTGCTCTCCGGCGTAGATGACGATAATGGCGGCAGCGACACCAACATCCTGGTGACCTTTGACGCCGCCGGCGGTTCTATCCACTGTGTGAGCATCCCCCGGGATACCGGTGCGTACATCAACGGCTCGGCCCACAAGATCAACCTGGCCTCCAAGACCAGTACCGCCAAGCTGGCGGAGACCGTCTCCCACCTGCTGGGCATCCCGGTGGACTTCACCATCGAGGTGAACCTCCATGGTTTTGTGGAGCTGGTGAACGCCATCGGCGGTGTGGATTTTGAGGTGCCCATCGACATGAATTACGACGACCCCACCCAGAATCTGCACATCCATTTCACAGCCGGCATGCAGCACCTGTATGGTGAGGACGCTCTGAAGGTGGTCCGCTTCCGCCACAATAACGACGGTTCCGGCTACGGCACGGAGGATATCGGCCGCATCTCCACCCAGCAGGCCTTTCTGAAGGCCGTGGCCCAGCAGACGCTGACGCTTTCCAACGCGGACAAGATCGGCAAATTCGCCAAGATCTTTCAGCAGTATGTCACCACGGATCTAGAGGTGGGTGAGCTGGCCTGGTTCGGCACCCAGGCCCTGTCCATCGGCACGGAGAACATCACCTTCTCCACCCTGCCCGGAGCCTGGAGCGACGCCCGCGCCCTGTACCTGCTGGACACGGAAGCAGTCCTGGAACTGGTCAACGAGTCTCTCAACCCCTATGTGCTGGATCGCACAGCCGAAGGCCTGCAGATCCCCACTTAACATTTCCGCCGCCGGCGGAAAAGGGAGGTTTATATGAAACGACGCATTGCCGCATTTGCCCTGAGTATCCTGATCCTTTGCACCTGTGTCTCTGCCGCAGGATTTGAAAACTTTGCCCGCTCCAAGACCTATGCCGGACAGTTTTCCGATGTGTCCGCCAGCTCCACTTTCTATGACAACGTGGCGGCTCTATATGAATATGGACTCTCCGTAGGCAAAACGGACGGCACCTTCGGCGTCCAGGATCCGGTCTCCGTCAGTCAGGTGATCATCTTTGCCGGGCGCCTGCGCAGTCTTTACGAAACCGGAGACGCGGAAGCCGGTGCCCGGGCGTTTCAGGCGGACGGGCAGAGTGTCTGCGCCCCCTATCTCCGCTATCTCCAGTCCCTGCGCGTGATCGGGACGGAGTTTGATCAAACACTCTATGCCTCGGCTACCCGGGCCCAGGTGGCCCACATCCTGGCGGGCACCCTGCCAGCTGGTGCCCTGAGCGCCGTGAACGAAACGCTGGTGGATGATGCCTATGCCGCCGGTCAGTTCATTTCCGATGTCACCGCTTCCACACCCTATGCCGAGGATATTCTGGATCTGTACCGCTGGGGCATCTCCATCGGCAGCGACAGCTCCGGCAGCTACTACCCCAGCTCCCACATTTCCCGGGGTGCGCTGGCTGCCATGCTCACCCGGATAGTGGATCCCGCCCTGCGGGTCAGCCCCCATTGGGATCTCTCCACGATTTACAGCGCCCGGGGCCGGACCTACGGCTCTCTGATTTTCGGCGATCCCCCATATATCGCCGCCCCCAAGAATGAAGAAGCGCTGGCCGAGTCCGTGGCCTATATGCTCAAAAGCGGGTCCAACGTGCTGCAGCTGGAATACGGGACGGCCCTTTCCGCCACGCAGGCCCGCCAAATTATGAATGAGGCCCTGAAAGAAGTCAAATCCTACTGTGAGCAGGGCTATAACCGGGTCAATTGCTCCTACGACGCCAACAGCGGCTCCGTGAAGCTGGCCTTCTCCACCACGGGCTGCACCCTGGCAGAGTCCTCTGCTTACCGCAATGCCACGCTGGAGGCAGCCATTGCCGTGCATGACCAGCTTTGGTTCAGCGGGCAGATCACTTCCCATATGTCCGACTATGCCAAGGCCAAGGTCTATTACAACTGGATTGTACAGAACTGCGAGTATGACTACCAGGCGGATGACCTCTCCTTGAGCCATATCCCCTACTCTCTCTTCGCCCTGGGAAAGGCGGTGTGCGACGGCTATACCGGCGCGTACAACCTGCTTTTGAAGCTGGAGGGCATCGAGTGCTGCGCCCTGAGCAACAAAAACCACATTTGGACGGTGGCCCGGCTGGACGGTACCGAATACCACATTGATACCACCTGGGGTGACGTGGGCAATCTCCCCAACTATGACTATTTTGCCATGACTGAAGCGGAATCCCGGGCCTATCACGCCTGGTAACACTTCTGCCCAAGGAAGGATGAAGTTATGAAATCCCAAAAAACCTGGCCCCCCATCTGGACCGTTGTGCTGGTGCTGGGGGCAGTGGTCCTCTACTGGGGGCTGAACCACTTAGGTCCCATCACCCGGGCGCTGGGCACCCTGCTGGGCTTCTTTTTCCCCTTTTTCCTGGGCTTGGGCATGGCCTTTCTGCTCAATATCCCCATGCGGGCCATCGAGCGGGGGCTGAACTGTCTCACCCAGGGAAAGGCCGGCAAGGGGCTGCGCCCCGTTTCTCTGATCCTGACGCTGCTGGCCGTGCTGGGCGTGATCACCGGGGTGGTCTTCGTGGTCATCCCCCAGCTGGCAGACACCGCCCGCTCCGTGGTCAGCCAGGTATCGGTCTTTCTGTCTGAGTGCCAGGTCTGGCTTCAGGAGCTGCTGGTGCGTTATCCGGATCTGCCGGATTTCATCACCTCTCTGGATCTCAACGCCCTGATTACCGACCTGCCGGGCAAGATCACCGCCCTTTTAGACAGCGCGGGCTCCCAGGTGGTGAACTCGTCCATCACCGTGGCCACGTCGGTCTTTTCCGGGGTAATGAATTTCAGCATCGCCTTTGTCTTCGCCCTGTATGTGCTAGCCGGCAAGGAGCGCATCTTCCGCCAGTTCGGCCACCTGCTGGCAGCCTTTCTGCCGGATCGCTGGCTGGACCGCCTTCACTATGTGGCCCGGCGGGTGGACAAGATCTTCTCCAGCTTCTTCACCGGCCAGTGCGTGGAGGCCTGTATCCTGGGGGCGCTGTTTTTCATCTCCATGACGCTGCTGCGCCTGCCCTTTGCCTCCTTGGTGGCGGTGCTGGTGGGCTTTACCGCCCTGATCCCCGTGTTCGGCGCATTCATCGGCTGCGTGGTGGGCGCCCTGCTGATCCTGGTGGAAAACCCCATCCAGGCGCTGTGGTTTGTGATCTTGTTCCTGGTGCTCCAGCAGCTGGAGGGAAACCTGATCTATCCCCGGGTGGTGGGCTCGTCCGTGGGTCTGCCTCCCATCTGGGTCCTGGCCGCTGTCACCGTGGGCGGCAGTATGTTCGGCCTGGTGGGCATGCTGTTGTTTATCCCCACCGTCTCCGTACTCTACTCCCTGCTGCGGGACACCATTCGCCGCCGCCTACGGGAAAAGGCCGCCCGGGCCGCGGGGGAGCAAGCCCCGGAGCCTCCGGCCAAGCCCTCCTGAAAAGCAACGCAAAAGCGCCCTGCGGACTTGGTCCGCAGGGCGTTTTTTTCTGTGCCGTCACGTCTCCAGCAGACGGCGCAGCGCCGCTGCCGATGGATTGAGGTAGCCCAGATCATCGGGGCTGCCGCTCTTTTCTGCGAGGTTGCGCACGCCGGTGCGCTTTTTCCCCAGCGACGCCCGGCGCAATTTATCCAGGTTGCCCGCCGGGACCTCCTTGAACTCCAGCGCGCCGGTCTTCCGGGCCAGCTCCACCAGCTCCTCACCCCGGGCGGTGCGCACCAGCAGCTGATTCCAGCCTTGGTCCACCTCCCAGCCGTCGGCGCTGCGGGCGCCGCCCACGGACAGGTCGGAAAACTCCGCCGTCATATCCGTACACAGCCGGCAGCTCTCCCGCACCAGGGGGGTCACCTCATCCAGGTTCACCTCCTGGCGCTGCCCATCGCTGTCCAGGGTCAGGCAGTGATACTTGCTGGGCGGGATGTCCATGTGGGAGACGTTCTCCGGCGCCGCGTGACGGCGGACCAGCGCCTCCGTCCCCTCCCAGTCCAGGCCCCAGCCGCAGAACAGGCCCAGCACCAGCCCGATCCGCTCGGGATGGCGGCTGTTCTCCCCCTGGGGCTGGGCCTTCATCTTATAGACAGCCAGGGTCTTACAGGGGGTGCCAACCACGCCGATGCTGCGGCACTTCCCCTCCTCCAGGGCCCGGTTCAGCACCGCCAGGGACGGGGGGATCTGGAAGCTGCTGCCCCGGCACGCCCGCACTTCTTCCGGCGTGGCGGCCAGAAAGCCCTCGGGCTCCAGGCCGCCCCGGGAGCGGGTGAGCACCGCGCCGTCGATCATGCCCGCCCGCAGCGCCAGCTCCATCAGCGCGGTGGCGGTGCCGCCGTGCTGGCTGCCGGCGCGGATGGCCGGGTCCGCCGCCCGGGTGAGATACAGCGCCCGGTAAGGGCCCAGATCCGGCACAATGGTCTCCCCGGGAAAGCTCTGTTCCATCAGGGCGCCCAGGTCGGTGGGCATCCGGGGGCAGACCTGCAGGCAGCGCCCCTCCTCCCGGTCACATGCAAAGTACAGCACCGTCCGTCCCTTGACGGAGCCCCAGTAGGGGCACAGCCCCTGGCAGGCGCCGCAGCCAGTGCACAGGCCCTTGCGCAGGACCTTGTTGTCCAGTTCAATGGTACTGATCATCTTCTCCGGCCTCCTCTCACGAAATCAGCAGGTTGCGGACGTACACATCTGCCCCGCCGTCACACGGCTCCGGCAGGTAGCACGCCAACGTCCGTCCCTGAGAGGCCAGCCGCCCGTCGATGATGTACTGGTATCCCCCGGTCTTGGGGACCACAAAGCCCTCTTCATAAAGCCGGGCGGTCACGTCCCGCAGCAGCGTGTCTTCCGGCAGCAGCAGCGTCAGCACCATCTCCTGGCGCAGCGGGTGGTGAAAACGAAACTCTCTTGTCATCTCCGCCCCTCCTTACGTTTCCGCCATGGCCCGGCAGCCCAAGTCGAAGGCCTTTTCATTGAGGGCCAGCACCTTGCCGGAAAAGCGCCCCCGCAGGGCCTGGGCCACATCCTCCGCCGACAGCGGGAAGCTCTCCAGCGCCGTCAGCGCCCCCATCAGGGCGATGTTGGCCGCCTTGGAATCCCCGGCCTCCATAGAAAGCTCCGCCGCCCGCACCCGGTATACCCGGCCGCAGCGCTCTGTCAGCTCCCGGTGGATGGCCTCCTCATCGGGGTAGGTCTGCTCCCCCTGGAGCACTCCTAGGGGATAGACCTCCCGGGGATCGTAGATCACTTCCGTCTCGGCGCTGCCATAGCGGCGGGCCATGCGCAGCGTCTCCAAGGGTTCAAAGCCCAGGATGATCCGGGCCTGACCGGCGCCGATGAGCACGCCCAGCTCCTTGTCCGCCGAAATGCGCACATGGCTCATCACCGAGCCGCCCCGCTGGGACGCGCCGTAGGTCTCCCCCACGGCCACGTGCCAGCCCTGCTCCACCAAGATCGAGCCCAGCAGCTCTGAGGCCAGCACGTTGCCCTGGCCGCCGATGCCGCAGATCACCAGATTCAGCGGGTCGTGTTTGAGCGTTTTCATCCTTCCTCGCCCCCTTCCACATGAATGGCCCCGGCGGGGCACAGCTGGGCGCACACGCCGCAGCCCACGCAGGAAACCGGATCGATCACCGCGTGGCCGTTTTTGAAATCCCAGGAGTTGCCCGGGCAGCCCCAGACCCGGCTGCAAAAGCGGTCACAGCCGCAGCCCTCACCCCGGCAGGCGTCCGCGTCCACCCAAACCTTCCGCTTCTCCCTGGTCTTGGAGGCCAGCGTGGCACAGGGCTGGCGGAGGATGAGCACCTTCAGCCCCGGCTTGGCCAGCAGCTGATGGACCAGCTCGGTGGTCTTTTCCACCTCAAAGGGGTCCGCCACGGTGACGTCGCAGCCGATGGCCTGGGCGATCTTCTCGATGGACATAGGCTCAGCCTCCCGCCCCATGGCGGTCAGCCCCGTGCCCGGATGGGGCTGAAAGCCGGTCATGGCGGTGGCAGAGTTGTCCAGCACCAAAAAGAGCATATTGGCGTTGTGGTACTTGGCATTCACCAGCCCGGGCAGACTGGAGTGGAAGAAGGTGGAGTCCCCGGCCATAGTCACCACCGGCTGATCCAGGCCGTAGGCCGTCAGCTGGCCCAGGCCCTCGGCCAGGTTGATGCCCGAGCCCATGCAGCTGCCCGCCTGAAAGGCGAACTGTCCGGCCCGCTGTCCGGCCATGAAATAGCAGCCGATGTCGCCCACGACCACGCCCTGCTTTTTCTCCATCCGCAGGGCCTTTTTTAGCAGAAAGAAGGTTGCCCGGTGGGGGCAGCCCGCGCAGAACGTCAGCTCCCGGTCGGGCAGGTCCAGCTCGCTGCTCCCCGCCCGCTCCGGCAGATCCAGATTCAAGAAGCTGCCCAGGGCCTGGCGCACCATGTCCGGGTCCAGCTCGGAAACCCGGGGCAGTGTGCCGTCCAGGCGGCCGTGGATCTCCAGCTGCAGCTGGTTGCAGCCCACCACCGCGGCAATATTCCGCTCCAAGAAGGGGTCTACCTCCTCCACCACCAGCAGCCGTTTTATCCCGGCCAGCCGGCGCAGCAGCAGCTCCTCCGGCAGCGGCCAGAGGGTCACCAGGGACAAAAGACCCACCTGGGCCTGGACGCCCAGGGCCTCCAGCGCCTCCCGGCAATAGAGCCGGCCGGTGCCTCCGGCGATGATCAGGCTCTCGGCCCCCTCAGGGCCCTCATAATGGTTCCAGGGGCTGCAGTTAAAAAAAGCCTGGGCCGCGTCCAGCTTTTCCAGCATGGGCTCGTGGAGCCAGTTGATGCAGACCATCCGGTCCCACTCCCCGATCTCCCGCAGGGGCTTGCGCGCCGCAGGCAGCTCGCCCAAGGTCACGTTGCCCCGGCCGTGGCAGACCCGGGTGGTCAGACGCACCAGAACCACCTGGCCCAGCTTCTCCGACAGGTCAAAGGCGAAGGGGATCATGTCCTTGGCCTCCTGGATGGTGGTGGGCTCCAACATGGGAATGCTGGCATAGGGAGCCATGTTCCGAGAGTCAAACTCGTTGGTGCTGGAGTGAGAACAGGGGTCGTCGGAGGCAATGAGCACCAGTCCGCCCCGCAGGCCGGACAAGGCGCAGCTGCACAGGGCGTCCCCCACGCACAAAAGGCCATTTTGCTTCATGATGCACAGCGCCCGGGCGCCGGCAAAGGACGCGCCCATGCAGCTTTCCAGAGCCACGACCTCATTGGTGGACCACTCGGCGTAAAAGTCCTGCTCCGGAGCAATGCGGCCCAGCATCCCCAGGATCTGGGACGAGGGGGAACCGGGATAGGAGGCGGCGAAGTGGATGCCGGCCTCCATGGCCCCGCGGACCACAGCCTCGTTGCCCTGCATCAGGCAGGTTTTGCCGGGGGCGTCAACGGTGGTTGTCCATTCCATCTTGTCTTTCACCTTCCTGCAAAGAAGCGGCGGCGCCGCTCCCGAAAATCCGCCGGTCAAACATACCGGTGCCGTCTTGAAGACTTCCTTGTTTCAGTGTAGCACGCCGGGGATGGAAAAGCCACAAAAAGTTGTGCAGACTAACAAAGGACGCAGCCCAAAAGGCTGCGTCCTTTGTCCGGTTACGCTATATTCAGTTTCACTCTGCCGAAGGCACCTGCTTCATGGAAAGGGAGATGCGCTTTTTCTTCTCGTCCACTTCCAGCACCACCACTTTCACCACGTCACCCACGCTGACTACCTCGGAGGGGTGGCGAATAAAGCGGTCGGCCACCTGGGAGACATGGACCAGGCCGTCCTGATGGACACCGATATCCACGAACACGCCGAAGTCGATGACGTTGCGCACCGTGCCCTGGAGCACCATGCCGGGCTTTAAGTCCTTCATCTCCAGCACGTCCGTGCGCAAAATGGGCTGGGGCAGCTCGTCCCGGGGGTCCCGGCCGGGCTTCATCAGCTCCCCGGCGATGTCCCGCAGGGTGGGCTCGCCCACGCCGCACGCCTCCGCCGCCCGGGCCCAGCCGTAATCCGCCGCGCGTTTGGGCAGCTCGCCCAGGCCGCCGGCGGCCACGTCCGAGAGGGTGTAGCCCGTCAGTGCCAGCAGTCTTTCCGCCGCGGCGTAGGACTCCGGGTGGACAGCAGTGTTGTCCAGCACGCTCTTGCTCTCCGGCACCCGGAGGAAACCGGCACACTGCTCAAAGGCCTTGGGCCCCAGCTTGGGCACTTTCAAAATCTGCTTGCGGGAGGTGAAGGCCCCATTCTCTTCCCGGTACTTTACCAGATTCTTGGCAGTGGATGCGCTAAGGCCCGCCACATAGCCCAGCAGGGAGGCTGAGGCGGTGTTGGCGTCCACACCCACGGCATTGACGCAGTCCTCCACCACGCCGGTAAGGGCCTCGTCCAGCTGCTTGGGGGGGCAATCGTGCTGATACTGGCCCACGCCGATGGCCTTGGGGTCGATTTTCACCAGCTCCGCCAGCGGGTCCTGGAGACGCCGGGCGATGGACACGGCGGAGCGCAGGTTCACGTCGTACTGGGGGAATTCCTCCGCCGCCAGGGGGCTGGCGGAGTAGACACTGGCCCCCGCCTCGCTGACGATCATATAGCTCACATGGGCCCCGGCAGCGTTGACCTGCCGGATAAGCTCCACCGCCATCTGCTCGGTCTCCCGGCTGGCGGTACCGTTGCCGATAGCAATATGCTCCACCCCATGCTTGCAGATGAGCCGGGCCAGGGCCGCAATGGCCCCCTGCTTCTGCCGCTCCCCGTGGGTGGGGTAGACCACGGTGGTATCCAGCACCTTGCCGGTGCCATCCACCACCGCCACCTTGCAGCCCATGCGGTAGCCAGGATCCAGGCCCATGGTCACCTTTCCCTTGACGGGGGGCTGCATAAGCAGGGGCTTCAAATTCAGGGCAAACTGGCGGATGGCCCCTGCCTGAGCCTCCTCGGTCAATCCGGTGCGGATCTCCCGCTCCAAAGAGGGAAACAGCAGCCGGCTCCAGGCATCGTCCGCCGCGGACTGGACAAAGGCCATGGCCGCCGAGCCGGGCACCACCACCGCCCGGCGGACGGTCTGGAGGGCCAGCTCCCGGTCGATGCTCACCGCCGCTTTGAGCTTTTCCTCCCGCTCGCCCCGGTTGATGGCCAGCACCTGATAGCCCTGGAGCTTGCGCAGGGGCTGGGTAAAATCGTAATAGAGCCGGTAGACACTGTCCTCCTCCGTGGCGGCCTGGCTGTGCAGCTCTCCCTGGCGCCGCAGCAGGGCGCGCAGCTGCTTGCGCAGCTCCGCATCGTCGCTGATCCACTCGGCCACGATATCCGACGCCCCGGCCAGGGCCGCCTCCGCCGAGTCCACCCCCTTTTCCGCATCGATATACTTCTCCGCCTCCAAAAGGGGCACCGGGCAGTCCCGCTTCTGGGCAAACAGCAGCGCGGCCAGGGGCTCCAGGCCCTTCTCCCGGGCGATGGTGGCCCGGGTGCGGCGCTTTTGCTTATAGGGGCGGTAGAGATCCTCCACCTCCGAAAGGGTGGCAGCCGCCTCCAGGGCCGCGGAAAGCTCCTCTGTCAGCTTGCCCTGCTCCTCGATGGCAGACTTCACCGCCGCCCTCCGCTCATCCAAGCTCCGCAGATAGTGCAGCCGCTCTTCCAGGGTGCGCAGGGCGGTGTCGTCCATGGCGCCGTGGAGCTCCTTGCGGTAGCGGGCGATGAAGGGGATGGTGTTGCCCTCGTCCAGGAGACGCACCACGTTTTCCACATACTCCGGGCGCTGATCCAACTCCCGGGCGATCTGTTGCACGATAGCTTCCATATCCGTTCCTTTCCCCCCTCTCCACCGTGTTCGGGGAGAAGAGAAGGAGAAAGGGGGCCAAGCCCCCTTTCCCTGTGATATCTTTTATTTATGATACAGCTTCTTGGTCTCATACCGGGGCTCGCAGCTGACATTCACGCCCAGCTGCTGATAGAGCTTCATGTCCGCCGCGCTCAGCAGCACGGAGAAATGGGCGTCGCAGCCCCGCAGCTCCGGCAGCTGCCGCTGGGCCAGCTCCGCCAGGGGGTTGGTCAGGGCAGAGATGGTCAGGGCCATAAGCACCTCGTCGGCGTGGAGCCGGGGATTCCGATGACCCAGATACTCCGTCTTGAGCCGGCACACCGGCTCGAGCACCTGGCCGGTGATGAGCTCATAGCGGTCGCCGATGCCGCCCAGGGCCTTCAGGGCGTTGAGCAGCAGGGCCGAGGCCGCCCCCAGGGTGCTGGAGGTCTTGCCGGTCACCACCCGGCCGTCGGGCAGCACCATGGCACCGGCGGGGCCGCCGGTAGCCTCGGCCTTGTCCAGGGCGGCCGCCACCGCCGGGCATATCTCCGGGCCCACGTCCGCCTGCTTCATCACCAGCTCCAGCTTGCGCACCACCTCTTCGCCGCATTTGCCCTGAGCCTGCTCCGCGCAGGCGGTGTAGTAGCGGCGCAGGATCTCCATGCGGGAGGCGGCACGGCAGACCTCGTCATCCACGATGCAGTTGCCTGCCATATTGACGCCCATGTCCGTGGGCGACTTATAGGGGGAATTCCCCTGGATCTTCTCGAAGATGGCGCTGAGCACCGGGAAGATCTCCACATCCCGGTTATAGTTCACCGCCGTGGTGCCGTAAGCCTCCAGGTGAAAGGGGTCGATCATGTTCACGTCGTTGAGATCCGCCGTGGCCGCCTCATAAGCCAGATTCACCGGGTGTTTGAGGGGCAGGTTCCACACGGGGAAGGTCTCAAACTTGGCATAGCCCGCCTGAATTCCCCGCTTGTACTCGTGATAGAGCTGGGAAAGGGAGGTTGCCATTTTGCCGCTGCCAGGACCCGGAGCGGTGACCACCACCAGGGAGCGGCTGGTCTCGATATAGTCGTTTTTACCCAGGCCCTCGTCGCTGACGATATGCTGGATATCCGAGGGGTATCCGGCAATGGGATAGTGGCGGTAGCAGCGAATCCCCAGGGACTCCAGCCGCTGCAAAAAGGCGTCCACTGCGGGCTGGGCGGCATAGCGGGTCAGCACCACGCTGCCCACATACAGCCCCAGGCCCCGGAAAATGTCGATCAGGCGCAGCACGTCTTCATCATAGGTGATGCCCAGGTCGCCCCGCACCTTGTTCTTCTCAATATCCGCGGCGCACACCGCCACCACGATCTCCACATCCTCTTTCAGCTTGAGCAGCATCCGCATCTTGCTGTCCGGCTCAAAGCCCGGCAGCACCCGGGAGGCATGGTAATCATCAAAGATCTTGCCCCCGAATTCCAGGTACAGTTTGCCCCCGAACTGGTCGATCCGCCGGCGGATCTGCTCGGACTGAGTTTCCAGATATTTCTGATTGTCAAAGCCAATGGCACGCATACGGTTCTTCCCCTCTCCCTTTTTCATCAAAACGGATGTATTCTATCATATCCCGTCGGATTTGGAAAGCCCATTTGCGCCCTTCGTGCGTTCCTTTTCCCGCCCATCCAGGCGGGGTGCTGCTTTCTTCCCTCCTCCCGGTGCAGGCTGCCGGGCCTCCTGTTTTCGTTCTTAAAAGCATTAGTCAAAATTATGATAAGTATTACAACTTCACTCTTTACTTATAGTATTGAATTGGATATACTGGGAATGGCGGCCAAAAGGTCGACCTTGCAGAAAAGAATACCAAAAGATTCGAAAAACCGGGAGGTCTGTTTTATGTCCAACTGCGCCATCGTGGGAATCAACTGGGGCGATGAGGGAAAGGGCCGTATGGTCGACCTGATTACCAAGGATTACGATATGGTGGTTCGTTATCAGGGCGGCGGCAACGCCGGCCACACGGTTGTCAACGAATACGGCAAATTTGCCCTGCACCTGCTGCCTTCCGGCATTTTTCGTCCCGGCGTGATTAATATTCTGGGCAACGGCGTGGCCGTGGACTGCGAGAGTCTGTGGACGGAGATCGAGGCCGTCCGCTCCCAGGGCGTCTCCATCACGCCCGAGAATCTGAAGATCAGCGACCGGGCCTCGCTGCTGCTGCCCTGGCACCGGGATCTGGACAGCCTGGAGGAGGCCCGCCTGGCGGACAAGAAGTACGGCTCTACCAAGCAGGGCATCGCCCCGTTCTACAGCGATAAATTTCAGAAGAAGACCGTCATGGCCGGCGAGCTGCTCTATCCCGAGCAGCTGCTGGAGCGGCTGAGCAGCCTGCGGGAGTGGAAGAACCTGACCCTGCAGAAGGTCTACGGGGCCGAGGGCTACACCATGAAGCAGCTGATGAGCTGGATCCAGGACTTCGGCAAGAAGATCCAGCCCTTCGTTTGCGACACCGGCGCCGTGCTGCGCAAGGCCCAGAGCGAGGGCAAGGCCATCCTGTTCGAGGCCCAGCTGGGCGCCCTGCGGGATCTGGACTACGGCATTTACCCCTACACCACCTCCTCCAACTCCATCGCCGCCTATGCCCCCGTGGGCTCCGGCCTGCCCACTGCGCGGATCGACGAGGTCATCGGCGTGGTGAAGGCCTATTCCTCCTGCGTGGGCGAGGGCCCCTTCACCTGCGAGTTGTTCGGCGAAGAGGCGGAAAAGCTCCGGGATGCGGGCAGCGAGTACGGCGCCAAGACCGGCCGCCCCCGCCGGGTAGGCCCCATCGATCTGGTAGCCACCCGTTACGGTGTGCAGGTCCAGGGCGCCACCAACATTGCCCTGACCAAGCTGGACGTGCTCAGCTATCTGGATGAGATCCCCATCTGCGCCCACTATGAAATCCACGGCCAGCAGACCGACGAGTTCCCCTTCCCCACCCTGCTGGGGGAGGCCAAGCCCGTCATGGAAACCATGCCCGGCTGGAAGTGCGACATCTCCGGCATCCACAGCTGGGAAGCGCTGCCTGAGGCTGCCCGGAAGTATGTGGAGTATGTGGAGCAGGCCATCGGCTGCCACATCGGCTACGTGTCCGTGGGCCCCGAGCGGGACGCCATTATCATCCGGTGATTATTTGAGGGGGAGCAGGCCTGCAAAGGGCGGGCCCGGCACCCCGGCGAAGCCATAACCGCACGTTTATCCTTTCGCCTCCGGCGAAATACACAGCATCCTCTGGAGGCACCCATTTGGGTGCCTCCTAACTTTTTAACAAAAGAAAGGTGGCCCCTTTATGTCCAAAGACCGTTACGAATCCCCCCTGGCCTCCCGCTATGCCTCTGAGTATATGCTGGGGCTGTTCTCTCCCCGGACCCGAATCCGCACCTGGCGGAGGCTGTGGGTGGCTCTGGCCCGGGCGGAGCATCAGCTGGGCCTGCCCATCACCGCTGAGCAGGTGGCCGAGCTGGAAGCCCACCTGGATGACATCGACTTTGACCTGGCCGCCCAGCGGGAGAAGGAAGTCCGTCACGATGTTATGGCCCACGTCTACACCTACGGCAAAGCCGCCCCCTCCGCCGCGGGCATCATCCACCTGGGCGCCACCAGCTGCTATGTCACCGACAACGCCGACCTGCTGCTCTACCGGGACGGTCTGCGCTACCTGCGGGGCGAGCTGCTGGCGGTGATGGCCAATCTGGCCCGCTTCGCCGACCGCTACAAGGCCACCCCCACCCTGGGCTACACCCACTATCAGCCCGCCCAGCTGGTCACCGTGGGCAAGCGGGCCTGCCTGTGGCTCCAGGACCTGCTCTCGGATCTGGAGGAGCTGGACTTCGTGCTGGGCAGCCTGCGCTTTCTGGGCTGCCGGGGCACCACCGGCACCGAGGCCAGCTTCCTGGACCTCTTTGACGGGGACGGGGCCAAGGTGGACGAGATGAACCGGCTCATCGCCGCCGAGTTTGGCTTTGACCAGTGCTTCTCCGTCTGCGGCCAGACCTATCCTCGGAAGCTGGACAGCCGGATTTTGAACTGCCTGTCCTCCATCGCCCAAAGCTGCTACCGCTTTGCCAACGACCTGCGGCTGCTCCAGCATGACCGGCAGCTGGAGGAGCCCTTTGAGAAAAATCAAATTGGCTCTTCCGCCATGGCCTATAAGCGCAACCCCATGCGCTGCGAGCGGATCTGCTCGCTGAGCCGCTATCTGATGGCCGACGCCCAGAACGCCGCCATGACCGCCTCCGTCCAGTGGCTGGAGCGGACGCTGGACGACTCCGCCAACCGCCGCATCTCCCTGCCGGAGGGCTTTCTCTGCGCCGACGCCATTTTGCGCCTGATGCAGAACGTCACCGACGGGATCCACGTCAACGAAAAGGTCATTGACCGGGCTGTGCGGGAGTACCTGCCCTTTATCGCCACGGAGAACCTGATGATGGAGGGCGTCAAGCGGGGCGGCGACCGGCAGGAGCTCCACGAGATCATCCGCAGCTGCTCCATGGCTGCCACCGCCCGGATGAAGGAGGGCGAGTCCTGCGACCTGCTCCGCCGCCTGGCGGCCGAGCCCGCCTTCGGCATGACCGAGGCAGAGATGGAGGCCGTGCTGGACCCCAGCGCCTACATTGGCCGCTGCCCCGAGCAGGTAGATGCCTTCCTGGCTCGGATCCAGCCCCTGCTGGACAGCGCCCAGGCCGCAGAAAAGCCGGAGATCAACCTTTAATTCCCGCCGCAGCCGGCGGGGGCGGCCGAGCGCCGCTCTCCGCCGGCTGTTTTTTTCATCTGATGGGAAACTGTGCTTTTTTACCAAGTTTTCCGAGAATACTCCAGGAAACCACCGGCTCCAATTTGTGCACTTTGACATTGACAGCCACCGGCCCAGATGATAAACTGCAAACATCCATTCCGCAAACAATTTATCATCCACAAAGGCGTTGATGGAGGAAAGTACCGCAGATGTTCCGCCCCAGTGAACGGGGGAGCGTGGAACCCCCGCAGCAAAGACTCTGCGCGAAGAACCCTCCAAAGCTGCAATCTGAACGCGAGGCCATCGTCAGTAGGTAAGCCGAGTTGCGATCGTTACATCGCACGGGTTTGTTAGAACCTTGAACGGTGAGTGCTTTAAGCATGGCACCGCGGATCGCAGCTATTCGTCCTATGAGTTTTAGGAGAATCAGCTGCATTTTTATTGTTGTCCGGCCCCGGATCCGGAGGTGCTTTTATTTATGCATGCAATCATAGGTTGTGTGTACAATCAAAGGATTTTCCAGCAAAAGCGTGCCTAAAGAGGGGATCCGAGAATCCTTCTGCCGGGCAGGAGCTGCATCGTGGAAATTCGGTCCGGCTGCCTCTGCTTTCACCGTCTGGCCCTCATGGCCTGACGGTGACGGGCATGCAGCCTTTTGAGCTGGGCGGGGACGATGTGCTCTGCAACGGCGAGAGCTACAGCTTTCCCCCAGGCTGCTATTATGCCTACGCTCGGTTCGTCCGCTATGCGGACGATCCTTCCGCCCGGCTGCTGTCCAACTACGGCGCCAGCGGCGTGTAAATTCTGTCGTTCCCCTCTTGCAAAACCCTGTCCGGATTCAGTATTATCATAGAAGTCAATGAGATCAATCATAGGAGGAATGAACCATGCGTACAACCGAAAAACTTCCTGAACTGTTTGGCAGTATGGTCTTTAATGAAGAGACGATGAAAGAGCGTCTCTCGGGCGCGTCCTACAGCGCGTGGAAAAAATGCGTCACCGATGGTACCTCCCTGGATCTGTCCATCGCCAACGAGATCGCCGAGGCCATGAAGCAGTGGGCCGTGGAAAAGGGCGCCACCCATTATACCCACTGGTTCCAGCCCATGACCGGCGTCACCGCGGAAAAGCACGACAGCTTCATCACCCCCGTGGGCGGCGGCAAGATCATGATGGAATTCTCCGGCAAGGAGCTGGTCCGGGGCGAGCCCGACGCCTCCTCCTTCCCTTCCGGCGGTCTGCGGGCCACCTTTGAGGCCCGGGGCTACACCGCCTGGGACCCCACCTCCTTCGCCTTTATCAAGGAGGGGTCGCTGTGCATCCCCACCATCTTCTGCTCCTATTCCGGTGAGGCCCTGGATAAGAAGACGCCCCTGCTGCGCTCCATGGACGAGGTCTCCCGCCAGGCCCTCCGCATCCTGCGGCTGTTCGGCGACACGGAGACCAAGCGGGTCACTGCCTCCGTGGGCCCCGAGCAGGAGTACTTCCTCATCGACAAGGAGCTTTACAGCCAGCGGGAAGACCTGCGCATGACCGGCCGCACCCTCTTCGGCGCCAAGCCCCCCCGGGGCCAGGAGCTGGAAGATCACTACTTCGGTGCCATCAAGCCCCGGGTAGCCGCGTACATGAAGGATCTGGATGAGGAGCTGTGGAAGCTGGGCGTGCTGTCCAAGACCAAGCACAACGAGGTGGCCCCCTCCCAGCACGAAATAGCCCCCATCTACACCGACGCCAATACTGCCTGCGATCAGAACCAGCTGACCATGGAGATCATGAAGAAGGTGGCCGAGCGCCACGGACTGGTCTGCCTGCTCCACGAAAAGCCCTTTGCCGGCGTCAACGGCTCCGGCAAGCATGACAACTGGTCCCTGGGCACCGACACGGGCAAGAACCTCTTCAAGCCCGGCAAGACTCCCAGCCAGAACGCCCAGTTCCTGCTGTTTTTGGCCGCCTTCATCAAGGGCGTGGACGACTATCAGGATTTCCTGCGGGCCACTGTGGCCTTCGCCGGTAACGACCACCGGCTGGGCGCCCAGGAAGCGCCTCCCGCCGTCATCTCCGTGTTCCTGGGCGATGAGCTGGGCGCGGTGGTGGAGTCCATCATCAACGGCACCCCCTATCAGGACGCGGGCAAGCGCACGCTGAAGATCGGCATCGACGCCATGCCCTCTATCCCCCAGGACAACACCGACCGCAACCGCACCAGCCCCATGGCCTTTACCGGCAACAAGTTCGAATTCCGGATGCTGGGCTCTTCCCAGTCCGTCTCCGGCCCCAACATTACCCTCAACACCATCATGGCCGAAGAGCTCAAGCAGTTCGCCGACGAGCTGGAGCATTCCTCCAACTTCAACCTGGATCTCCAGCACCTGATCAAGCGGACCTTTACCGAGCATCAGCGCATCATTTTCAACGGCAACGGCTATGACGATGCCTGGATCGAAGAGGCCAAGCGCCGGGGTCTTTCCAACCTGAAATCCACCGCCGACGCCTTGCCCGCCTATGTGGTGCCCAAGAATATGGATCTGTTCATCAAGCACGGGATCTACACCAAAGAGGAGATCCTGGCCCGCTATGAGATCCATATCGAAAAGTACACCACCGTCATCAATATCGAGGCCGGCACCATGATCGATATGATCCGCCACCAGATCCTGCCCGCCGTGTCTGCCTTTTCCACGGACCTGTGCGAACGGGCGGACAGCAAGGCCGCCTGCGGCGTCCCCAACAAGTACGAGACCGCCACCGCTGCCCAGGTGGGCCAGCTGACCGACAGTTTGATGGACGCCTGCGACAAGATGGAGGCCGACCTGGCCGCCAGGCCCGCCGACGCCAAGGAGGCCATGGATTACAGCTACCGCACCATCGTCCCGGATATGAACACCGCCCGGGAGATTGCCGACAAGCTGGAGACCATCACCGCCAAGGAATACTGGCCCTTCCCGGTTTACAGCGAGCTGCTGTTTTCCGAATAACCCCCAGGCCGACCGAAAAGGCGGCGGACATCTTTGGATGTCCGCCGCCTCTGTGATGTTTCTTCCGCACTGCGGGCCGTTATAAAAACAGCACCAGCAGCGAGGTGATCAGCCCGCACATGCCCATGGACAGGCTGCTCATGGCGCCCTCGGTCTCTCCCAGCTCCAGGGCCTTGGAGGTGCCCATGGCGTGGCTGCAGGCGCCAATACCCAGGCCGGCGGCCACCGGGTTCCTCACCCGGAAGAGTCGGATCAGGAATGGGGCAATCATGAAGCCCAGCTGCCCCGTCATCGTCACGGCGGCCACCGTGATGGAGGGGATGCCGTTCCGGGCCTCCGACAAAGCCATGGCAATGGCGGTGGTCACAGACTTGGGCAGCAGGGAGTCGGTCAGCACGTCCCCCAGGCCAAAGGCCCGGCACATCAGCCACACGCTGCCCACGGAGGAGACCACGCCCGTCACACAGCCCACCACAATGGGCAGCCAATGTTTTTTCAAAAGCTCCCGCTTATCGTAGATGTTCACGGCCATGCAGGCGGTGGCAGGGGTCAGGAGCATGGTGAACAGGTCGCCGCCGGCGCTGAACTCCTCAAAGGAGATATCAAAGATCACCAGCACCGCCACCACGGTCGCCGCACCCACGATCACCGCGTTGAGCACCACCACGCCCGTCTTTTTATGGACGTAGCTGCCCAGCAGATAGGCCAGCAGCGTCAGAGCAATGCCGAAAATGGGGGAGGCAACAGCTTCATGCATCTCGCTTTTCCCCTTTTCCCTGCCGCTTTGCCATCAGGTGCATGGTCAGCTGCACGGCATAGGCGGTGGCGGCAAAGGTAACGAACAGCGACACCACGCACACCACAACCAGCGGCACAAAGTTGTCCCGGATGACACCCACATAATTCATGATGCTGGCAGCCGCCGGGATAAAGAGCATCTGCAGGATCACCATTAAAAAGTCCGAAGTCTCCTGGATCTGGGCCGGACGGATCACCTTGGTGAACAGCAGCACCAGCAGCAGGATCATCGCGATCACGCTGGCGGGAAAGGGAATGGGCAGGATCTTCTCAATGCACAGGCTGACAAAGCACAGCGCAAACAGGATCGCCAATTGCCGGATGATTTTCACGGAAGCTCCACCTTTCTTTGCCCTGCCGGGCTCTCCCAAAAGGGCTCTCAATACGCGAAACATTGTACACGCTCCCGCTCCCCGCGTCAAATGCCGCGGGGCAAAATTTTCCCCTTTTGCCGTGCTTCTCCTTTTTTCATAATTTTTTCGAGGCTTTATCAGAAGTCTTAACAAAAATTCATTCGCTTGGTCCTTGTTTTTTCGGAAAGGTCTGTGCTATACTCATGGCGTTGAGATCTTCCGTGCTTTCGGATGGATCACCTTGCCGAAACGCAGTCATCACCTTCTGGCCAACGCCTTTCCTTACCCCCACACTATCCCGAAAGCCTGCGGGGCCGGTGATCGCCGCCTGCTGTCCCGCGGCGGCCTGAGGGCAGGGTCCTCTCCGGCGCTTTTGGGTAAAAGGGCGCCAATTTTGCCGCCGCTGTTTGTCGAAAATGTCACTTTTCTTTTGGCTTTCCCCGTGTTATCCTAAAAATATCCAGTTACGAAAGGACAGCGTTATGATCCACACTGTGTTTGTAGCTGCATGCCGGCTTTTTAGCTTTACCTCCTTTTTTGGTAAGGCTTATTTCGGTTGTGCCAAGCCCGTGTGTGCTGCCTTTTGACGCTGTCAGAATCTGCCCATACACCAACGGCCCGCAGCCCAACCGGCTGCGGGCCGTTTTTCTGTGACCGACAGGAGGAATTGTTTATGATCGTCATTCTCAAGCCCCATTCCGATCCCGAACAGCTCAACAGCCTGATCGCCTGGCTGGAGGGAAAAGGGATCACCACCCACCTCAGCATGGGGGAGGATCACGCCATCCTGGACCTGATGGGAGACACCGCCCAGCTGGATGCGGACCTGATTGCCGCACTGGACATCGTGGAGGATGTCAAGCGGGTGCGGGAACCCTATAAAAAAGCCAGCCGGAAGTTTCACCCGGAGGATACCGTGGTGCAGGTGGGCAACACTCAAATCGGCGGCGGCAGCCTGACCATCATGGCCGGTCCCTGCTCCGTGGAGAGTGAAGAGCAGGTGGTGGCCATTGCCAAGGCCGTCAAGGCCAGCGGCGCCACCATGCTCCGGGGCGGTGCCTTCAAGCCCCGTACCTCCCCCTACTCCTTCCAGGGGCTGGGGGCCAAGGGCCTGGAATATCTGAAGGCAGCCCGGCAGGAGACGGGTCTGCCCATTGTCAGCGAGCTGATGGACATTAGCCAGCTGCCCTTGTTCCGGGACGTGGACGTCATCCAGATCGGCGCGCGGAGTATGCAGAACTTTGACCTTTTGAAGGCCGTGGGCCGGCAGGAAAAGCCCGTGATGATCAAGCGGGGCCTGTGCGCCACCTATGAAGAGTGGCTTATGAGCGCCGAGTATGTGATGGCCGGAGGCAACTCCAACGTCATCCTCTGTGAGCGGGGCATCCGCACCTATGAAAACTACACCCGCAACACGTTGGATCTGACGGCCGTGCCCGTGCTGCGCAAGCTGACCCACCTGCCCATCATCGTGGATCCCAGCCACGCCACAGGGAAAAGTGCCCTGGTGGACCCCCTGTCCATGGCGGCGGTGGCCGCCGGCTGCGATGGGCTGCTCATCGAGGTGCACAACGACCCCGCCCACGCCTTGTGCGACGGCCCCCAGTCCCTCCGGCCCGAGGTTTTTGACGCCCTGGCCAAAAAGCTTTTCAAGCTCCACGCCGCCGTGGCGGAGCTGAATGGCTGATCCCCCGCCCTTTCACTTTTGAGACGCAAAGGAGACTGCCCCATGTCCCAACCCATCCAAACCGTATCCATCCGGGTCCAGCCTGCCTACGAGGCGTCCATCGGCCCCGGGCTGCTGGACGAATGCGGCCCCCGGCTGCGGTGCCTGCTGGGCCCCTGCCGGGCCGTGGTGATCAGCGATACCACTGTGTCCGCCCTCTACCTTCCCCGGGTGCAGCAGAGCCTGGAGCAGGCGGGCTTCACCGTCAGCGCCTGGGCCTTCCCCGCCGGGGAGCGGCAGAAAAATCTCCTGACTCTCTCCGCCGCGCTGGAATTCCTGGCCCGGGAGGCGCTGACCCGCAGCGACTGCGTGGTGGCCCTGGGCGGCGGCGTGGTGGGGGACCTGGCGGGCTTTACCGCCGGCTGCTATCTGCGGGGCATCCCTTATGTGCAGCTGCCCACCACCTTGCTGGCAGCGGTGGACTCCTCCGTGGGGGGCAAGACCGGCGTGGATCTGACGGCAGGCAAGAACCTGGCCGGTCTGTTCGTCCAGCCGGCGGCGATGCTTTTTGACACCGACTGCCTCACCACCCTGCCCCCCGCCGTCATCGCCGACGGCGCGTCCGAGGCCGTGAAAACCGGCGTGCTGGCAGGCGGCCCCCTCTGGACACTGCTGGAGCAAGACGGCCTGACCGTTGACCCTGCCGGTGTTATTGCCCGCTGCGTAGCCTACAAGGCCGGCATAGTGGAGCGGGACCCCCGGGAGGCCGGGGAGCGGAAGCTCTTGAACCTGGGGCACACCGTGGGCCATGCCATCGAGCGCTGCAGCGATTACACCATCCCCCACGGCCACGCCGTGGCGGCGGGCCTTGCCATCATCGCCCGGGCTGCCGAGGCCCTGGGCTGGACGGCGGAGCCGGTGGCCGCCCGCATCACCGCCGCCCTGGAGCGCCACAGTCTGCCTGTTGGCACGGAATATGCCCCCCGGGAGCTGGCCCGGGCCGCGGTATCCGACAAAAAGCGCCGGGGGAGCGAGATCACCCTGGCCGTGCCCCGATCCTTCGGCGGCTGTATTCTGAAGACACTGCCCCTTTCGGATCTGGAATCCGTCATTGCGGCAGGTTGGGAGGTATTCTAATGGACATTCAAATCACGCCCCATCCCCTTGCCGGCCATGTGACGCCGCCGTCCAGCAAGTCCATGGCCCACCGGCTGCTCATTGCCGCGGCCCTGGCCGGGGGCGTCAGCACGTTGGAAAACTTCGCCCTCTCCCAGGACGTGGAGGCCACCCTTCGCTGTCTGAGCGCCCTGGGCGGAAAGTGGCGGGAAATCCGGCCCGGCACAGTGGAGATCACCGGCATCGGCCGGGGACGCCCGGCCCCGGCCAAGCTGCCCCTGCTGGACTGCGGGGAGTCCGGCTCCACCCTGCGCTTCTTCATCCCCATCGCCCTGGCTGTGGCCGGCGGCGGCATCTTTACCGGCCACGGGCGGCTGATGGAGCGGTCCCAGGAACCCTATTTTGACTTGTTCCGGGAGCAGGGCATCCACTTCCACCAGGAGGGGCAGACCCTGACGATCCAGGGCCGGCCCCGCCCCGGGACCTATCACCTGCCCGGGAACGTGTCCAGTCAGTTTTTTACCGGGCTGCTCTTCGCCCTGCCGCTTCTGGACCGTCCCAGTGAGATCATCCCCACCACGCCGGTGGAGAGCTGGGACTATATCCTCATGACCCTGGATGCCCTGGCCGGGGCGGGGGTGGTGGCCACGGAGCCCCAGCCCTGCCGCAACGCTTTTTCTGTCTCTCCGGCATCCTACCTGCCTTTCTCCCGGCAGGTGGAGGCGGACTGGTCCCAGGCGGCGTTCTGGTATGCCGCCGCCTTTTTGGAGCAGCCGGTGCGCCTCCACGGCCTCTACCCCCGGTCTATCCAGGGGGACAAGGTCATCACACGGCTGTACTGGAAGCTGGCCCGGCCCGGGGAGCGAGAGATCGACGTGTCCAGCTGCCCGGACCTGCTGCCGCCCCTGGCGGTGATGGCCGCGGCCTCCGCCGGAGTCACCCGCTTCACCGGCGCGGCCCGGCTGCGTCTGAAAGAGAGTGACCGCATCGCCTCCACCGCCGCCATGCTGCGGGCCTTGGGGGGCCAGGCGGAGGAAGGTGTGGACAGCCTGACCGTTCCCGGCGGCGCCGCCTTTACCGGCGGCACCGTGGACGGGGCCAACGACCATCGCATCGTTATGGCGGCGGCCATTGCCGCCACCCGGGCCTCCGGCCCCGTGACCATTCTGGGGGCCCAAGCAGTGAAAAAATCCTATCCCGCCTTCTGGGATGATTATCAGCGGCTGGGAGGTGTGATCCATGTCCTCTGAATTCGGGAAACTGCTGCGCGTCAGCGTCTTCGGCCAGTCCCACGGGGATGCTGTGGGAGTTTTAGTGGACGGCTTCCCCGCCGGGGAGGCGGTGGACCTTCCGGCGCTGCAGGCCTTTTTAAACCGCCGCCGCCCGGGAAAAGACCCCCTTTCCACCCCCCGGCAGGAGCGCGACGAGCCCCGCTTTTTATCCGGCCTGGTAGGCGGCGTTACCTGCGGCGCGCCCCTGTGCGCCGTCATGGAAAACACCGGCCAGTACTCCGGGGATTATGCGGTCCTGGCCGATACCCCCCGGCCCGGCCACGCCGACTACACTGCCCGGGTCAAATGGGGCGCTTGTGCGGACCTCCGGGGCGGCGGACACTCTTCCGGCCGCCTGACCGCGCCGCTGTGCGTGGCCGGAGGCATCGCGCTGCAGATCCTGGCCCGGCGGGGCATCTTCGTGGGAGCTCATCTGGCCTCCGTGGGCGCGGAGCAGGACACGGCCTTCCCCCTGCTGCCTGATGCCGCCCTCTTTGCCGCTGTGGCCGCCAAGGACTTCCCCGTCCTCTCCGATGAGGCGGGGGCGCGGATGCGCGCCGCCATCGCCCACACCCGGGAGGAAGGTGACTCCCTGGGCGGGATTATCGAGTGCGCCGCCGTAGGCCTCCCGGCGGGGCTGGGCAGCCCCATGTTCGGCGGGGTGGAAAACCGGCTTGCCGCGGCCCTGTTCGGTATTCCCGCCGTCAAGGGCGTGGAGTTCGGCGCCGGTTTTGCCGCCGCCCGCTCCTGCGGCTCGGAAAACAACGACGCCTTCACCATCCGGGACGGCGCTATCGTGACAAAAACCAATCACGCCGGCGGCAGCCTGGGCGGGATCGCCACCGGGATGCCGGTGGTGCTGCGGGTGGCCGTCAAGCCCACCCCGTCCATCGCAAAGCCCCAGCAGACCGTGAGCCTTTCCACCCGGGAGGACACAGAGCTGCGCATCCGAGGCCGCCACGACCCCTGCATCGCCCACCGGGCAGTGCCGGTGGTGGAGGCAATCACCGCCCTGGTGGTGCTGGACCTGCTGCTGGAGCAATACGGCACCGACCTGAAATCTTGGAAGCTGGAGGGAAACGGCCATGGAATTATCGGAGATCCGGGAAAAGATTGACCGTGTGGATGACGAACTGCTGCAGTTGTTCCTCACCCGTATGGAACTGGCGGAGGAAGTGGCCGCCTATAAAAACGCGCATCACCTCCCCATTATAAATA
>JAHHSB010000010.1 GCA_020025415.1 Oscillibacter sp.
CAATAGAGGCGGGGGACTCGAAGACCTCGTCGGTAACTTCCATGGAATCCCGGCCGAACTTCTCGCCCATCTCCCGGCCCACCTGAGTCTTGTGGTCGTGATAGGCGGGCAGACAGTGCATAAACCTGCACTGGGGGCCGGCGTTGTCCATCAGCTTCTGGGTCACCTGATAGGGGCCCAGGGCCTCGATGCGCTCTTTCCAGACCTCCACCGGCTCGCCCATGGAGACCCACACGTCGGTGTAGATCACATCCGCGCCATTCGTTGCGGCCATGGGATCGTCATTAAACTCCAGCACGGCGCCGGTCTCCCGGGCGATCGCCTGGCAGGTTTCGATCAGGTCCTGGGCGGGGAAGTAAGCCTTGGGGGCGCAGGCCACGAAGTGCATGCCCATCTTGGCGCAGCCCACCATCAGGGAGTTCCCCATGTTGTACCGGGCGTCGCCCATGTACACCAGCTTGATCCCCTTGAGATGACCGAAATGCTCCTGAATGGTCAGGAAATCCGCCAGGATCTGGGTGGGGTGGAACTCGTTGGTCAGGCCGTTGAACACGGGCACGCCGGCATAGCTGGCCAGCTCCTCCACCACGCTCTGGCCAAAGCCTCGGTACTCGATGCCATCATACATCCGGCCCAGCACCCGGGCGGTGTCGGCGATGGACTCCTTCATGCCGATCTGGGAGCCGGTGGGCCCCAGGTAGGTGGAACCCATGCCCAGATCCTGGGCGGCCACCTCAAAAGCGCAGCGGGTCCGGGTGGAGGTCTTTTCAAAGATCAGTGCCACGTTCTTCCCCTCCAGATAGCGGTGGGGGATCCCAGCCTTCTTCTTGGCCTTCAGCTCAGCGGCGGTGTCCAGGAACTGCTGGATCCGGGCGGGGGTGAAGTCCAGCAGCTTGAGAAAATGCTTGTGCTGCTCCATGGTGTATGCACTCCTTTCTAATATCCGCACCGCCGGAAACGGGCAAGGCGATGCAAGGCGATGGTGGGCCATGGTAGACCATCGGTTATATAGTTACTGTTATAATTATAGTCAGGGGCGCGGCGGGAAAAAGCCCCGTCCGCGGGAGATCAAGAGAGCACCTTTTTCATGATGGCAAGGCCGGCGTCCATCTCCTCCCCGCTGATGACCAGAGGCGGCAGCAGGCGCATACCGTCACCGGCGGTAAGCACCAGCAGCCCATTTTCCACCAGCTTGCTCGCAATCTCGCCGTTGGAGTAGCCGGGCTTGACCTCGATGCCGATCATCAATCCCATGCCCCGGGTGGCGCCAAAGCAGGGCAGGTTCAGCGCCTCGATGCCCTGACGGAGGTAAGTGCCCTTCTCCTCCACCTCCTGCAAAAATGCGTCGGTGAGGGTCTCCTGCACCACCAGGGCGGCAGCGGCACAGATGGGGTTGGCGCCGAAGGTAGTGGCGTGGGTGCCGGGGCCCAGGACGTTGCGGCACTTGGCGTTAGCCAGAATGCCGCTCATGGGCAGGCCGCCGGCAATGCCCTTGGCGAAGGAGACCACGTCCGGCTCCACGCCGTAGCGCTGGAAGGCGAACAGGCTGCCCGTGCGGCCCACGCCGCTTTGCACCTCGTCCACCAGCAGCAGCCAGTCCCGCTCCTTGCAGATCCGGGCCAGGGTGCGGACGTATTCCTGATCCAGCGGCAGCACGCCACCCTCCCCCTGGACCAGCTCCACCATCACGGCGCACACATCCGCTCCGGACTGCGCTTCCAGCGAGGGCAGGTCATTGGCGTCTGCATAGCGGAAGCCCTCGGTAAAGGGGAAGAAGTAGTTGTGAAAGCGCTCCTGGCCGGTGGCCTTGAGGGTGGTGATGGTGCGGCCGTGGAAGGAGTTGTTCAGGGTGATGATGGCAGCCCGGCCCTGGCCGTACCTGTCAAAGCTGTACTTCCGGGCCAGCTTGATCATGCCCTCGTTGGCCTCACCGCCGCCGTTGGCGAAAAACACCCCAGCCATGCCCGTGCGGCGGCACAAAATCTCGGCCAGCTGGGCGGCTGGCCCTGTGTAAAAGAGGTTGGAGCTGTGGCCCAGTTTTTGAGCCTGCTGGGCAATGGCATCCGCCCAAAGGGCGCATCCATACCCCAGGCTGGAAACGCCGATGCCGCTGGTAAAATCGATATAGGCGCGGCCCTCGGGATCGTAGAGGGTGGCGCCCTGCCCGTGGTCCAGGGCCACGGGGAAACGGCCGTAAGTGTTGAGGATATACTGCTGGGTCAGATCCATCATCTGCTGGGAGGTCATTGCGCGTTCATCCTTTCCAAAAAAGTAGCAGCTTGGCCGTCAGTCCCCCTTTTCCAGCATGGTGCCGATGCCCCGGTCACTGAGCAGCTCGATCAAGATGGAGTGGGGGATGCGGCCGTCCAGGATATGCACCCGCTCCACCCCGCTGTTGATGGCGTCCACGCAGCACTCCATCTTGGGGATCATGCCCCCGGAGATGGTGCCGTCGGCCACCAGAGCGGGCACGTCATAGGTGCGGACCACATGGATGAGGCTCTCCTCGTCCTTGGGGTCCCGCAGCAGGCCCCGCACGTCGGTGAGCAGGATCAGCTTCTCCGCCCCCAGGGCGGCGGCCAGCCGGGCAGCGGCGGTGTCGGCGTTGATGTTATAGGCAGTGTCCGCGTCCTCTCCCTGGGCCACGGTGGAGACCACCGGGATATAGCCGCTCATCAGGGCGTTTTCCACCGGCTCGGGATTCACACCGGTGATCCGGCCCACCAGGCCGTACTTCTCGTCCAGTTGGCAGGCTCGGAACAGCCCGCCGTCCAGGCCGCACAGTCCGATGGCCAGGCCGCCCAGGCGGCCCAGCTGGGCCACCAGGTTCTTGTTCACCTTGCCGCACAGCACGCTCTGGACGATGTCCATGGTCTCGGCGTCGGTGCAGCGCAGCCCGTCCACAAAGTGTGTCTCCTTCCCCACCCGGGCGAGCATCTCGCCGATCTCCGGCCCGCCGCCGTGAACCATCACCACCCGGATGCCCACCAGGCTCAGCAGGATGATGTCGCTCATCACCGCCTTGCGCAGCTCGTCGGAGATCATGGCGTTGCCGCCGTACTTGACCACAACGGTCTTGCCGGTGAATTTCTGGATATAAGGCAGGGCCTCCACCAGGGTCTGGGCCTGCTGTTCATGGGAAGACATGGGTATCACACTCTTTTCCTGTTGTTGTGGGGCGGGCGCTTAAGTCCGGTAGTCCCCGTTGATGCGGATATACTCATAAGTGATGTCGCAGCCCCAGCACACGCACTGCCCCGCGCCGGAGCCCATGGAGATGCGGATCTCCACGTCGTGCTCGCTGAGGACCTTCTTGGCCAGCTCCTCGTCGAAGGGAAGGCCCCGGCCCCGGCTGCACACGGCCACCCGGCCGGCGTCGCTGGCGAAGGACACATCCACGGCCTCCGGGTCGAACGCTGCCCCGGAGTAGCCCATAGCGCACAGCACCCGGCCCCAGTTGGCGTCGGCACCGAAGATAGCCGCCTTGGTCAGCGTGGAGGAGACCACGGACTTGGCCACGGTCTCGGCGGTCTTTTCATCCGCCGCGCCGGAGACGGTGCAGGTGATCAGGTGGCGGGCACCCTCGCCGTCAGAGGCGATCTTCCGGGCCAGGGTCACGCAGATCTCCTTCAGGGCAGCGGCAAAGGCGTCGTAGTCCCCGCCCCGCTGGGTGATGGGGGCATTGCCCGCCAGGCCGTTGGCCAGCACCAGACAGGTATCGTTGGTGGAGGTGTCCCCGTCCACGCTGATGCGGTTGAAGCTGACGGCGCAGACCTCCCGCAGGGCGGACTGGAGCAGCTCCTGGGAGATGGCACAGTCCGTGGTGATGAAGCAGAGCATGGTGCCCATGTTGGGGCGGATCATGCCGGAACCCTTGGCGATGCCGCCCATGCAGACGGTCTTGCCGCCCACGGTGAACTCCACCGCCGCCTCCTTGGGCACGGTGTCGGTGGTCATGATGGCGGCAGCCGCGGCGTCGCTGCCGGCCCAGGAATGCTCCAGCATACCGCTCAGGGTGGGCAGCCCCGCTTCAATGACGCCCACCTTCAGCGTCTGGCCGATAACGCCGGTGGAGGATACCAGCACCTCCTGCGGCTGCACCCCCAGCGCCGCCGCGGCTGCACGGCACATTCGCACCGCGTTCTCCTCCCCCTCCGGGGCGCAGGCGTTGGCGTTGCCGCTGTTGGCCACCACCGCCCGTACCGGACCTGCGGCCAGATGCCGGCGGGTCACCTGAATGGGAGCGGCCTTGACCACATTGGTGGTGAACACCCCCGCCGCCGTGCAGGGAACGTCGGAGACGATCAGCGTCAGGTCTTTTTTGTTCACATTGTGGGTCTTGACGCCGACATGAAGGCCAGCAGCCTGAAAGCCCTGTGCGGCGCACACGCCGCCTTGAATCTGATTCATAGTTCCTCCTTGCAGGCTGTGCCTGCCTCCCTGCCCACCGGCGTTTGTCCCGTGGGATTGTTCTTTTCTGATGGGGCCGGGGATTTACAGCAGTCCGGCGGTCTCCTCAAATCCCAACATAATGTTCATATTCTGGACAGCGGCGCCGGACGCCCCCTTGCCCAGATTGTCGAAGAGGGCGATGACGGTGAAGACCTCGTCGTTTCCCGCCGCCACGATGGTCAGCTCGTTATCCCCGGCCTTAGCAGCAGCGCAGAGCCGCCCTCCATCCGGGGTGGTCTCCACATGGACCAGCTTCTCCCCGGCGTAGTGCCGGGCGTAGAGGGCAGCCAGGGCCTCCAGGCTCTCCACTCCCCGAAGCTGCCCTTTGTGCAGCATGACGGTGGTGGCCATTCCCTTGTAGTAATCGTCCACAATAGGAACGAACACCGGGGGCTTCGTCAGGCCGCAGACGGCCTGCATCTCCGGCAGGTGCTTGTGGGTCTGAGTCAGGCCGTAGAGATTGGGGCTGCCCAGCTCTGCCGGGTGGTCCGCCGCCTCGTACTGGGCGATCATCTTCTTGCCGCCGCCGGAGTAGCCAGTGAGGGAAAAGCAGCCCAGAGGCGTCTCCGGGGCCAGGGCCCCCGCCGCGATCAGGGGATAGACCAGGCTGATAAAGCCCGTGGCGTGGCAGCCAGGGTTGGCCACCCGCTTAGCTTTCGCGATGGCCTCCCGCTGGCCGAGTTTGAGCTCGGGAAAGCCGTAGACCCAGCCGGAGGCAGTGCGGTGGGCGGTGGAAGCATCAATGATCCGGGCGGCGGGATTCTCCGCCAGGGCCACCGCCTCCCGGGCGGCGGCGTCAGGCAGGCACAAAAAGACAATATCCGCCCCGTTGATGAGCTTTTTCCGCTCGGATACGTCCTTGTGCTTTTCCTCGTCGATAAGCAGCAGCTCAATGTCGCTCCGCCCGGCCAGCCGGTCATAGATCTGCAGGCCGGTGGTGCCCTCTTTCCCGTCGATATAGACTTTGGGTTTCACTGGGAACCATCTCCCTTTTTACTGTCGTCAAAGCGGATTTGCCGCTTTGACGAGCAGGATTGCAGCCCGCCGGTCGCGGCCGAAAACAGACTGCACTTTATTCGTGCCTGCGGGCACGAACTCTGCGAGGCTTTAAAGTTATTTGGTATGAGCCTCCACAAAGTCCTCAATGGACGCGATCTGACGGCCGGTCTCGGCCACGGCGGGGCCGCCGTAGCTGCCCCGCAGGGCCATGCAGTTCTCCAGCTTCAGCGCCTCGTACACATCCGCCTCAAAAAGCTCGGAGGATTCCCGCAGCTCGTCCAGGCTCAGCTCTTCCAGGGTCTTCCCCGCCGCGGTGCAGCGGGCCACCAGCTTGCCGGTAACGGTATAGGCGTCCCGGAAGGGCATGCCCTTTTTCGTCAGGTAGTCGGCGCAGTCGGTGGCGTTGATAAAGCCCATGCCCGCGGCCCGCCGCATATTGTCGGTGCGGACGGTCATGGTGTCCAGCATGGCGGCGAACACCGGAAGGCACAGCTCCACGGTGTCGATGGCATCGAACACCGGCTCCTTGTCCTCCTGCATGTCCTTATTGTAAGCCAGGGGCAGGCCCTTCATCACCGTCAGCAGGCTCATCAGATCGCCGTAGACCCGACCAGTCTTGCCCCGGACCAGCTCCGCCACGTCCGGGTTCTTCTTCTGGGGCATGATGGACGAGCCGGTGGCGTAGGCGTCGTCCAGCTCGATGAACTTGAATTCCCAGCTGCACCAGAGGATAACCTCCTCGGAGAAGCGGGACAGGTGCATCATCAAAATGGACAGGGCGCTCATCAGCTCCAGGGCATAGTCCCGGTCGGAAACTCCGTCCAGGGAATTGCCCATAGGCCCGTCAAAGCCCAGGGTCTGGGCGGTCAGGAAGCGGTCAATGGGATAGGTGGTGCCCGCCAGAGCGCCGGAGCCCAGCGGGCACTCGTTCATGCGCTTTTGACAGTCCTCCAGCCGGGTGATGTCCCGGATAAACATGTGGGCGTAAGCCATCAGATGCTGGGCAAAGGAGATGGGCTGGGCCCGCTGGAGATGAGTATAGCCGGGCATGACCGCCGTCTGATACTGTTTTGCCTGGCGGCAGAGCACACGCTCCAGCTCCAGCAGCTGACCAATCAGCTCAGGAATCCGCTCCCGGACGTACATCCGGAAGTCCAGGGCCACCTGGTCGTTGCGGCTGCGGGCGGTGTGGAGGCGCTTGCCCGCCTCGCCGATGCGGGCGGTAAGCAGGGCCTCCACATTCATGTGGATATCCTCGTTGTCGGCGCTGAATTCCACCTTCCCCGCCTCCACGTCGGCCAGGATGCCGGCAAGGCCCTCCACGATAGCCTCGGTATCAGCCGGAGAGATGATGCCGCAGGCGCCCAGCATCTTGGCATGGGCCATAGAGCCGGTGATGTCCTCTTTGTACAGCCGCTGATCGAAGTCGATAGAGGCGTTGAGTTCGTTGACAAGGGCGTCGGTCTCCTTGCCGAAGCGCCCGGACCATAATTTCATAGCCGTTCCTTTCATGGAAGACGCGGGGCGAAGATGCTTCTCCGTCCCGCTGTTCTGCCGTTTGTTGATGGTTGGTATTTTCGCCGGGACCTGCGCCTGCCGAAAATACTTTGACCTGCGTGCCTTGGGCACGCTCACCAGTGACCGCGGTCACTGGTAAAGGGGTGGTTGAGAGCGGGCCCCCGCTCCCCTCCCAGAAATTTCTTACAGCTTCCCCTGCTCCCGCAGAGCCAGCACCGTGTCAGGCAGGCCCCAGAGGTTGATGAAGCCGGTGGCCTGGCCCTGGTCATAGTCGCTCTCGCCGAAGGTGACCAGATCCTCAGAGTACAGGCTGCAAGGAGACGTGACGGAGGCGGTGATCATGTTGCCCTTGTAGAGCTTGAGCTTCACCGTGCCGGTGACGTGCTCCTGGGTCTTGTCGGCGAAGGCGGACAGGGCCTCCCGCAGGGGGGTGAACCACTTGCCGTTGTAGACCAGGTCGGCGAAATCCACCGCCAGCTTGGACTTCATGTGGGCGGTGTCCTTGTCGATGGTGATCATCTCCAGCACCTGGTGCGCCTTGTAGAGGATGGTGCCGCCGGGCGTCTCGTAAACGCCCCGGTCCTTCATGCCCACCAGCCGGTTCTCCACGATATCCAGCAGGCCGATGCCGTTGTCGCCGCCCAGCTTGTTGAGCTTGCGGATGATGTCGCTGGCTTTCATCTTCTCGCCGTCGATGGCCACGGGCACGCCCTGCTCAAAGTCCAGAGTCACATAGGTGGGAGCGTTGGGCGCCTGGAGGGGGCTGACGCTCATCTCCAAGAAGCCCTCTTTCTCATACTGGGGCTCGTTGGCGGGGTCCTCCAGATCCAGGCCCTCGTGAGAGAGGTGCCAGAGGTTCTTGTCCTTGGAATAGTTGGTCTCCCGGTTGATCTTCAAAGGCACGTTGTGGGCCTCGGCGTAGTCGATCTCCTCTTCCCGGCTCTTGATATCCCACTCTCTCCAGGGGGCGATGATCTTGATGTCGGGGGCAAAGCGCTTGATGGCCAGCTCGAAACGCACCTGGTCGTTGCCCTTGCCGGTGCAGCCGTGAGCGATGGCATCGGCGCCCTCCTTCTTGGCAATCTCCACCAGGGCCTTGGCAATGATGGGCCGGGCGAAGGCAGTGCCCAGCAGATACTGTTCATAGCAGGCGCCCATCTTCATGGAGGGGATGATCACGTCATCCACCATCTCGTCGGTGAGGTCGGCGATATACAGCTTGGACGCACCAGTCTTGATGGCCTTCTCCTCCAGGCCGTCCAGCTCGTCCCCCTGGCCCACGTCCGCCGCCACGGCGATGATCTCGGGGTTGCCGTAGTTCTCCTTCAGCCAGGGAATGATAATGGATGTATCCAGACCGCCGGAATAGGCCAGTACTACTTTTTTAATCTCTTGATTCTTCATGATGGAAGCTCCTCCGTTCCCGTATTTCGCGATGCTTTAATTATACGGCTTCTATGAATATTTATACAATCGCAATGTTGCACAATATTTGAAAGCTTTCTTGGGTAATTTTTCATATTCTGACGGAGGCAGGGGTCAGACCATCTTCTCCGGCCGCACCGCCCGGTCAAATTCCTCCCCGCTGAGCAGCCCCAGCTCCACCACCGCCTGGCGGAGGGTAGTGCCGTCGTGGTGGGCCTTTTTGGCCGCGGCGGCCGCCGCCTCGTAGCCGATCTCCGGCGTCAGACAGGTGACCAGCATCAGCGAACGGCTGAGATTTTCTGCCATTTTCTCCTCCACGGGGACGATACCCTGGGCGCAGCGGAGGCGGAAAGAGTCCATGGCGTCGGCCAGCAGCCGGCAGGACTGAAGGAAATTATATGCGCACACCGGCTGGAACACGTTGAGCTGGAAATTGCCCTGGCTGGCGGCGAAACCGATGGCCGCGTCGTTGCCCATCACCTGCACCGCCACCATGGTGACGGCCTCGCACTGGGTGGGGTTGACCTTGCCGGGCATGATGGAGCTGCCAGGCTCATTTTCCGGGATCCGCAGCTCTCCCATGCCGCAGCGGGGGCCGCTGGCCTCAAAGCGCACGTCGTTGGCAATTTTCATCAGATTGGCGGCCAGGGCCTTGAGGGCCCCGTGGGCAAAGACCAAAGCGTCCTTGCTGGTCAGGGCGTGGAACTTGTTGGAATCGGGGCGGAAGGCCGTGCCGGTAAGGGCCGTCAGCCGGTCACACACCGCCTGGTCAAAGCCCGCCGGGGCGTTGAGCCCTGTGCCCACGGCGGTGCCGCCGATGGCCAGGCGCCGCAGCTCCTCCAGCGCGGCGGTGAGCATCCGGGCCGGGGCTGCCACCAGCTCCCGCCAGCCGGAGACCTCCTGGGAAAAGCGCAGGGGCGTGGCGTCCTGGAGATGGGTGCGGCCAATGCGGATCAGGTCGGGATAGGCCGCCTCCAGCGTTGCCAGGCATTCTTCCAGCCGCGCCGCCGCGGGCAGCACCTGCCGCTCCACCGCCAACGCCGCGGCGATGTGCAGCGCCGAAGGAAAGGTGTCGTTGCTGGACTGGGAGGCGTTCACCTGGTCGTTGGGGTGAAGCTTCACGCCCCGCTCCGCCGCCAGGTGGGCGATGACCTCGTTGACGTTCATGTTGGTTTGGGTGCCGCTGCCGGTCTGCCACACCGCCAGGGGGAACTCCTCGTTCCACTTTCCCCCCCGGATCTCGGCACACACGGCAGCAATGGCCTCCGCCTGCTCCGCCGTCAGCTTGCCGAAGTCTCGATTGGCGCCGGCGGAGGCCTCCTTTAAGTAGGCAAAGGCGGTGATGATCTCCCCGGGCATCTTCTCCGTGCCGATGGGAAAATTCTCCAGGCTGCGCTGGGTCTGGGCGCCCCAGTGCCGCTCTGCCGGGACGGCAATGTCGCCCATGGTATCGTGCTCCATGCGAGTGTGCATGGTGATCTCCCCCTGTCTTGAAAAATAAGGTGTTCCGCCGGCCCTCTCCGGCGGCGGTTTTCGGCTTTTTATTATATAGGAAAAGCCAGGCTGGCGCAATTCTCTCCGCCCCCTTTTCTCCACCGGGTGCAGGGATTTTTTCCCTCCGGCAGCGGACAAGTCGCCGGAGGCCGGGGTTTTTGCCCGCCCCTTGCTTGACAGCCCCCGGCGGCTATGATACCGTTAAGAAAAAGGGGGGAGGCATATGAACCTGCTTTGGGGCGTCCTGGCGCACTTGCTGCGCTGGCTGATCTTACTGGGCGCCTTTTTGTTTTTCGCCAAATTCTGCTTTGACCCGGGCCGTGCCCCCTGGACCAGGGACGGCCGTCCCACGGAGGAGGGGCGGGACAAGGAATTCCCCGGCGGCATAGCGCCGGAAACTCATGACGATACGGAGGCTTGAACATGACAACACAGGACCTGACCCAGTTTTGTACCGAGGTCCGCAAGGACATCATCAACATGACGGCCAACGCCGGCAGCGGCCACCCCGGGGGCTCTCTGTCCGCGGTGGAGCTGGTGGCCTGCACCTTCTGCACCCAGATGCGGGTGGACCCCAAGAATCCCCACGATCCCAAGCGGGACCGCTTTGTCCTGAGCAAGGGCCACGCCGCCCCCTGCTACTACGGCGTGCTGGCCGAGCTGGGCTTTTTCTCCAAGGATGAGTTTGCCAACTTCCGGCAGCTCCACAGCATCCTCCAGGGCCACCCGGACGCCAAGAAGGTACCGGGGATCGACGCCTCCACCGGCTCTCTGGGCCAGGGGCTGTCCATCGCCGTGGGCATGGCCCTGGGCGCCAAGGCCCAGGGGCTGGACACCCGGGTGTACTGCCTGTGCGGCGACGGCGAGTGCCAGGAGGGCCAGATCTGGGAGGCACTGATGTCCGCCGCCCACTATCAGCTGGACAACCTGACAGTGCTCATCGACAACAACGGCCTGCAGATCGACGGTGCCAACGGCGAGGTCATGTCCCTAGGGGATCTGCCCTCCAAGCTCCGGGCCTTTGGCGCCCAGACGCTGGAGGTGGCCGACGGCAACGACATTGAGCAGGTGCTGGCAGCCCTGAACGCCCCCAGCCAGCCGGGCAAGCCCAAGTGTATCCTGGCCCACACGGTCAAGGGCAAGGGCGTGTCCTTTATGGAAAATCAGGTGGGCTGGCACGGCAAGGCGCCCAGCGCCGAGCAGCGGGCCCAGGCCCTGGCGGAGCTGGGCGGCTGAGCCCCTCCGTCTGGAAAGCGGTGCCCTGGGCCGGTTTCGGCGGGGCGGACTGTACATAAAAATTCACGGAAGGCAGCTTCCGAGGAAAGGACGAATATTGAAATGGCAGAGAAGATCGCAACCCGCGAAGCTTACGGCAAGGCCCTGGTGGAGCTGGGCGGGCAGAATGAACAGGTAGTGGTGCTGGATGCAGACCTGGCCGGCGCCACCATGACCAAGTATTTCAAAGAAGCCTATCCCCAGCGCTTTTTCGATATGGGCATCGCCGAGTGCAACATGGTGGCTGCCGCCGCCGGCTTGTCCACCATGGGGCTCATCCCCTTTTGCTCCACCTTCGCCATGTTCGGCGCCGGCCGGGCCTATGAGCAGGTACGCAATTCCATCGCCTATCCCAAGTTCAATGTCAAGCTCTGTATGTCTCATGCCGGCGTCTCCGTGGGCGAGGACGGCGGCAGCCACCAGTGCGTGGAGGATCTGGCCCTGATGCGGGTGATTCCGGGCATGACCGTCATCGTCCCCGCCGACGCCAACGAGGCCCGCAAGGCCGTGTTTGCCCTGGCGGAGATGCAGGGCCCGGCCTATTTGCGCCTGGCCCGTCTGGCCAGCCCCGTACTGGAAGAGCAGCCCTTCACCATCGGCAAGGCCAACGTCCTGCGGGAGGGCACGGACGTGGCCGTGTTTGCCTGCGGCCTGATGGTCTCCGAGGCGCTGGAGGCCGCCGAGACCCTGGCGGCCCAGGGCGTCAGCGCCGCCGTCATCAACGTTCACACCATCAAGCCCATCGACGCTGAGTGCCTCACCCGCTATGCCCGCCAGTGCGGCCGGGTGGTCACGGTGGAAGAGCACAGCGTCATCGGCGGCTTGGGCGACGCGGTGGCCTCCGTCCTCATGGGCCAGGTAGACTGCCGCTTTATGAAACTGGGCGTCCAGGACCAGTTTGGCCAGTCCGGCAAGGCCATGGACGTGCTGGAGGAGTATCGCCTCACCGCCCCCCAGATCGCCGAGGATATCCGCAAGATCCTCTGACAGCAAAAACGCCCCGGCACGCTCAGCGCGTGCCGGGGCGGTCATGCTCCAAACTCCGGGCCGGGGGCAGGCTGATGGTCAGTCCCGCTTCCCCGCACCCCAGGCCTCCGCCCGATTATAGGGCTGGTAGGCGCTGGTGAGCACTTTTTCAAAAATAGGCGCATCGGGATTTTCCACCCGCATAAGAATCTGCTCTCCCGCGGCGGTGCCCAGCTCTTCCACGGGCTGGATGATGCAGTCCATCTGATTGGCGTAAAGCTGGTAGAAGCGGGAGTCGTAGTCGATGAAGCTCACCAGGTCGATGTTCTCCATCAACCGGATGCCCTTTTTCTGCAGGTACATCATGGTGTCCGAGGCCATCAGCCCGTTGGTGACGATCACCGCGTCACAGCCCCGCTCCAACAGCTGGTCCAGGCAGCCGCAGGCGCTGTTTTCCATGGAGTCGCCGTAGCAGATCAGGCCGTCGTCCTGGGGCAGGCCGCAGTCCATCACCGCCTGCTGATAAGCGGTGATCCGCTCCCGGGTGGTGCTCAGCCGGGGCAGGCCGCCGATGATGCCGATACGCTGGTCCCCCTTCCCCGCTAAGCGGCAGACGCTGCGGTAAATAGGCTGGAAGTTGGACACGCACAGCGAGGAGTACTTCTTCTCCTCAAACGTCCGATCCACCAGCACCGTGGGGAAGCCCGCGGGAATCAGGGCATCAAAGCGGGTAAAATCGTCGATGGTGGTGGCAATTAAAAGCCCGTCCACCAGCCCGGCGGTGAGCAGGCGGATATTCCTCTCCTCCCGCTCTACATCCTCCTGGGTGTTGGCGATAATCAGATGATACCCCGCCACCGACAGCTGCCGCTCCACCGCCTCGATCATGGTGGCGAAAAAGCGGTTGCAGATATCCGGCACGATGAAGCCGATCGTCTTTTTCTTCCCCGTGCGGAAGCTCCGGGCGGAGGCGTCCGGGGTGTAGCCCAGCTGGGCAACGGCGTTGAACACCCGCTCCTTGGTCTCGGCGGAGACGTACCGGGTGGAGTTGATGGTGTGGGACACGGTGGCGGTGGATACCCCCGCCAGCTTTGCCACGTCGCTGATGGTTACTTTCATACATTCACCCTCTTGCGCAAAAGGTCGGTTTTTTGCGTAATCCTTTATGTTTTCAGAGTATATGCTCCCCCGGAGAGCGCGTCAAGAACCCATCGACCTTTTTGGGCATTTTTCCCCGTTTTCCCCAAGGAAAGCCTGTCCCTTTTGCACAAGTTGACCAGGTGAGATTTGCTATTTTGCCAGTTGCGGCCTATTTTGGATTGTGGTACTATAAAGATGTAATCGATTAAACAAAACGTTTGCGCAAACGTTTTTTGATAGGCGGCCCCCCTTGGGGCCGACGTTGGAAAGGAGTTTTTGATGATGAAGGCAAAAGTTGGTATTAACGGTTTTGGCCGGATCGGCCGTCTGGTTCTGCGGGCTGCGGTGCAGCGGGACGATGTGGAGATCGTGGCAGTGAACGATCCGTTCATGAGTCCGGACTACATGGCCTATATGCTGCGCTATGACACGGTCCACGGCAAGTTCCCCGGCGAGGTGGCCTATGAAGAGGGCGCTCTGGTGGTCAACGGCAAGAAGATCACCGTCTTTTCCGCCAAGGAGCCCAAGGATATCCCCTGGGCCAGCGTGGGCGCGGAGTATATCTGCGAGTGCACCGGCCAGCACCTGACCAAGGAGAAGTGCCAGGGCCATATTGACGCTGGCGCCAAGCACGTGGTCATGGGCGCCCCCTCCAAGGACGATACCCCCATGTTCGTCATGGGCGTGAACCACAAGGACTATCGCTCTGATATGACTTTCGTCTCCAACGCCTCCTGCACAACCAACTGCCTGGCTCCCATTGCCAAGGTGATCTACGAGCACTTTGGCATTGCCGAAGGCCTGATGACCACCGTCCACTCCGTCACTCCCACCCAGAAGATCCTGGACGGCGCCTCCATGAAGGATTGGCGCGGCGGCCGTGCCGCCTGCGGCAACATCATCCCCTCCACCACCGGCGCGGCCAAGGCCGTGGGCAAGGTCATTCCCGCCCTCAACGGCAAGCTCACCGGTATGTCCATGCGCGTGCCCACCCTGGACGTCTCCGTGGTGGACCTGACCGTGCGGCTGGAGAAGCCCGCCAGCTATGACGACATCTGTAAAGCCATGAAGGAAGCTTCCGAGGGCGAGCTGAAGGGCATCCTGGGCTATACCGAGGATCCCGTGGTCTCTTCCGACTTCCTGGGCGATCCCCGCACCTCTATCTTCGACGCCAAGGCCGGCATCGCCCTGAGCGACACCTTTGTCAAGGTGGTCTCCTGGTACGATAACGAGTGCGGCTACGCCAACAAGATGGCAGAGCTGATCGCGCACATGGCCAGCGTGGACGTCGGCAAGTAAGCCCTGCCCTGTTTTCCCGCATCCCCTCCGCCAAACGGCGGGGGGGATGTTTTTTTGCGCCGCCGGCGGGCACATAGGCGGCGGCTTTCGCCCCGCTTCTCTTTCCGGCGTGACGGGCGCGGCCGCCGGCCCTGCCAGGCCCAGCAGGTCTGCACCGGATCCCGCGGCGGCAGGCTATGCGCACTCCTTTAAAACAGGCGCAAAAAAAGGGACTCCGCCCTCCATCTTTCCATGCAGACTCCCGTCCCGGCTCGCTCCCGGCCGGACCGCATCTCCCGCCGCTCCGCGGAAACAGCCCCAGTCCCCTGCGAGAATAAATTACAACCCCCCAACCGTCCAACGCGGTTGGGGGGTTACAGCTCAACGGGTTTTTCCAATACACTGAACCTCTTACTTTCTACGGAATCACGCTCAGAAGCTTTGTTTTGTCAACCACTTGCCACGGGGCAAATCTCACTTGCTGGGGATCAGGGATTTCCATTCGTTCGCCAATCCTTAAAATCGCAGTTGCACGCAGTTTCTGCCGGGGCATTGCCTAGGCTATGCTCGTGCGGCTCATCATAGTGAGGGCGTTTCGTTTTTGGTTACGTCTGTGATCCAGAATCCACTTGCTAGGGTATTTGCCTTGGGTCTGTCCTTGAATCCTTGCCTTGGGTTCTACCTGAGGAACGTTCCCCCGGGACACCGCCCGGACATTTGCTTGGGATTTTCCTTTAGGCCGGCCTTGGGTCTTTTGCCTTGGGTATTGCCTTAGGGTCATCGGGTCAAGCTTGCTGGGAAAAGGGTCTTCTTCTGAACGTCGCTGGGGAACAGATTCTTGGGAATCTTCCTTGGGACTAGCCCATGGGACTCACCCCTTTCTGTGTCTATAATGTACAACACTTTTAAATGTCTGTCAATAGTTTTTGTGAAAAATGTTTAGTTTTTTAATATCCGCTCCATTGGCCCTGACCTGGGTAAAGAGGAGCGGCCGGGCTTCTTCCGCATCCGCTCCCCCAGGGGTGCCGGGCAGGGCCATGTAGCGCAAGACGCTCTCCACGTCCGCCGCCACTTCTCACTTTTTGCAGCAGCTGCGGGGCACGCCCCCGCCAGAGAGCGGAAGCCGCCGGCATAGTCTGGTTCATAGATGCGTATGGCGCGCCCTCTTTTTCTCTCTGGCGTGAAAAAGGGCGCCCGCCGCCTGGGGCGGGCGCCCGCTGCGCCGCACTTACAGTTTGGTCATCCACAGGCCGTGGAGATTGCAGTAGGCGTACACCGCCACCGGCTTGTCCCCAGTCAGGGCAAAGATCGCCTCCGGCGCGTTGCCAGGCTGCAGGGCCTTGCACTGGCCGCCCTGCTCGGTCTCCAGATAGATCCACTGGATGCTGTGCTCGGGGATCATGGGATGGGCCACGGACCCCACCGCCACCCGGACGGTGTCTCCCTCCACACTGACCACGGGCAGGTGCTTCTCACCGGCGGCCTCGGTGGTGTTGGGCACCAGGGCCTCCATCTTCTCCCCGCAGCAGATCACGGGCACGCCCGAGGCGTGGACCATGCCGATCAGGTTGCCGCAGTGGCGGCAGATATAGAACTTCTCGCTCATTGTTCCAATGCTCCTTTCCGTGCTCCGCTTCCCGGAGCACCTTGCAAATCCTATTCCCCGGCGCTGCCGGGGACGTCCCCTGTGTCGGACGATTCCAGATTGATTGTACCACACCTGCCCCCGGCTTAAAAGCAAGGAAGCAAACTTTTCCCAAAACTATCCGAAAAAAGGCCGCCCCGCGAGCGGCCTTTTTTCCTTTCACAGATCCTGCACATTCATCTTGTCCAGCTGGTCCCGGACCCGCCGCTTTTCCCGGCAGGCAAAGTAGATCCCCAGCAGCACAGCGGTGGGAATATTGCACAGCAGGAAGATCGCCAGCATCTGGGCCAGCATCTGAGCCACGCTCTGGCCCACCGACGCCACGTTCAGCACCATGATCAGGGCATACAGCAGCGTGATCCCCGGCAGGACCAGCCCCGGCCAGCGGCTCTTCCGCCGGGCCAGAAAAATCTCCAGCGCCACGGCGACCCCGATGATAACCAGTAAAATAAACAGATTCTTCGGCAGCAGCATGCGTTAGTTCTCCTTTTTCTCCTGTTGATAGGCCCGGATGAGCAGCTTGGCCGTGTCGAAATCCAGCTTATCGTCCACAGCCAGGCGCTTGATGAGCGAAATATAGGGCTCCCGCTCTACCTCCTCGCTGATCTGGATTTTCTGGATCAGCTTGTCCAGCCGGAGCCGCACCGTGGGATAGCTCACCCCATAAAGCCGGGCAATCTCCTTCAGCGACCCGGAGGCGAGCAGAAAGCGACGGATAAAAGACAGGTCCTCTTCATCCAGTCTCCGCAGCCAGGGCGGCAGCAATTCGATGGACATTCCCCTCACCTCCTTTAATAATATAAAATGTACACTTTAATTTTATTAAAG
>JAHHSB010000100.1 GCA_020025415.1 Oscillibacter sp.
GTATTATATCATAGCCTGCTGAATTTGCTAATTATTTTTAGGAACCGTGTGATTACCGGTTGTGAAAAGGAGGAATTCTCCCGCAAAAGCCTGTTGACAGCAAAAAGCAGCACTTTTATCCTTTTCCCATCGTTGGATCAAACGAAAAAATCAGGGGGGCGATCCCGAAGGATCCCCCCCTTGACAGATGGTTATATGTAAATCAGCTCGGCATCACCAGATGAATGCGTATTTTGTGTTTTCTAAATTACTTCCTTATCTGGCACACCTGAAGGCCGGTGGCCTTTTGTGCTTTAGTTTAGAAGGCTGTTCCAGTTCCAGCCAGAGTAATCTGGGATATTCCCCAGACGCCAGATGGAAACGCCAGTGATCCCCAGCAGCTTGGCCGTCTCCAGGGCTTTTTCTACGCTGGCATCGTCCTGATACCACAGGAAGTAACGCTCGCCGCTCTCGGTGGTATAGATGGCGTAGGAGCACTGGTACTCTGCAGACCAGCCGGTAACCGTATCAGACTGGTTCAGCCGCTTCCACACGGTGGCATTGTCTGGGTAGACCGGCGTGCCGGAGCGGAGCTTGCCGTTCCCATCGATCTGCCAGGCTACATTCTTCGCGCTGTACCCTAACACCACCTTGGAAGGATCGGAAACCTGCTTCATGATGGCTGCCAGGGAAATATAGATCTGATCCAGGGGTGCGGGCGCCGCTGTCTTATAATACTCCGTCCCCTCATATCCGGACAGGCTCCGGGTATCGTAGTCATAGGTCATGACGATCATTTGATCAGCCAGCTCAGCGATGGCGGCATAGTCATAGCCGTCATAGTAGCTGCCAGTCAGCACGGGGGAAACGCACACATACAGCGTAAGATCCCGCCCGGAAACAGTATCCATCTTCTGCCGGAGCAGCTGCAAAAACGCAGTGAAGTCCGCCTTGCTGGCGCTGCGCAGGCCCTCAAAGTCGATGGTCACACCATTGTAAGGATTCTTTCCGATAGTGCGGTAAGTAACGGTCAGCTCGTTGATGATCTGATCCACCGCCGACTGGCGGCCGGCAGCCGTGCTCATCAGATCCGCCACATTATTGGAGGTGTCCATGAACACGCTCAGGTTCAGGGCCACGCCGTTGGTCTCCAGCGTTCGGATCACCTCTTCGTAACCAGAAGGAATGGTAAATTCATTGCCGTTGGCACTGGTAGTGGAGAGCAAAGCGCTGCTTCCATCCCAGGTCATCCGGCTCCAGCCCACGCTCACCGCGTCCATTTGTGCGGAAGTGGAAAGCTGGGAATAAGACGAAATGGCGTAAAAGCCGTGGACAAAGTCCGTCTTCTGGTGGAGCTTTTCATAGATTCGTACCAGCATGGCGGCTGCCTGCCCTCTCGTGGCGGAGGCGCTGGATCCAAATTGGGTTTGGCTGAAGCCATTGGTCATGCCGATGGCATAGGCCACAGAGATGTACCCCTCCTTGCCGGACGGCATATCCAAAAACGGTGCCCAGCCGCTGCCGGAGTTCTGGACCTGCTTGGCGGCGCTCTTCAGGCCCAGGGCCCGCACCAGCATCTCCGCCATCTCTGCCCGGGTAATGGCCGCACCGGGCCGGAAATTGCCGCCGGCATCTACAATATCGTGGGTCGCTGCCGTTTCGACCTCCGTGTACCAGGTGTGGTTCTGATCCACGTCACTGAAAGTAGGGCTGGCAGACGTCTCAGACTTCCAGCCCATCATGCGCGTCAGTACCGCGGCAAATTGAGCCCGGGTGATGGAGTCGGAATAGCCGAACTGGGTAGCGGTATAGCCGTTCATCAGCCCGTACTCCGCCGCCTTGGCTACCTCGCCGGCTAAAGCACCGCCGGCAGGGACGTCTGTAAATGACACTGCTGCCGCCGGCAGCGTCAGTGCAGCCGCCATTGCCACAGCCAGCAGCCAAGAAAGCAATCGTTTCATGGAATTCATCTCCTCCTTCTTTTTCCTTAATTTTTTATGATAGCACAGAGCTTGTCCGATTTGTGAACATTCTTTGAATTCTCTTCTGGTCCCAACCCCCTCCCAAACCCCGGCATCAGGAAAAGCGGCACTTGCATACCGGGCCGGGACATGAGACAATCAAATCTTCTAAAAAAATTGACCAAACACCCCACTGGGACGTATTCCATAAGAAAGGAAGGAGGGAAAAAGAAAGTTGATCGACCACGAAAGCAGACAACAGCCGGAAGACCCCGAGGCACTGGTCAGCCGCTACGGTGATCTGCTCTTTCGCATCTGCCTGATCACACTGGGCAATGAGGCGGATGCGGAAGATGCGGTGCAGGAGACCTTTTTGCGCTATTTGCAAAAAGTGCCTGTCTTTGACAGTGCAGACCATGAAAAAGCCTGGCTCATCACCGTGGCAGTCAACCACTGTAAAGACCAGCTGCGGTTCTATAAACGCCACCCTCAGGCGGACAGCGAAGTCCTCTCCCGCCTGGCAGCCCCCGGAATCGAAAGCAGCGGCATCCTGGATGCGTTAATGACCCTGCCAGAGAAGTTCCGGCTGGTTCTTACCCTTTACTATGTTCAGGATTATGATATTAGGCAGATCGCCCGGATCATCCAAAAAACGCCCTCGGCGGTAAAAATGCGGCTCCAGAAAGGCCGCAGACTGCTGGAAGCGGCGTACCGAAAGGAGTATGAAATATGACGTACCCTGAAGCTCTGAAAGAAGACGCCGGGCAGATCACCATGCCCCAAGTGATGAAGGACCGCATTCTTCTCCGCTGCCGGGCAGAATTGGTGGGGCAGGGAACTGCCCGCCCGGCCCGGCCCAGAGGCTTTGCCCCGGCCAAAAAGCGGCTCCGGGCCATGGCGGTCGGCGCAGCGGCCTGCCTAATCCTCTGCGTCCCGGTATTGGCCGCCACCGTTCCTGCGTTTTACGAGGCGCTCTACGCCGTTGCCCCTGCCACCGCCCAGTTGTTCAAGCCGGTGGCACTCTCCTGCGAGGATCAGGGGATCCGCATGGAGGTCAGCGCAGTCTATATCCAGGAGGACACCATTCAGGTTTATCTGACTATGGAGGACCTGAAGGAGGATCGGATCGACGGGACCATGGACCTATTCGACAGCTACTCCATCAACACGCCCTTTGACTGCACCGGCCACTGCACCTGGGCGGACTATGATCCCCAGACTGGAAAGGCTTCGCTCCTCATTACCATGACCCACTGGGGAGGCGTCCCCGTCAGCGGTGAAAAGCTCACCTTTACCGTCCGGGAGTTTTTGAGCCATAAAAAGGAGTTGGAAGGCCCGGTTTTCCAGGTTTCCCTGGCTGCCGCGCCGCTGAAGCCCCAGACCCAGTCCGTTCCTCTGCGAGGGTATAGCGGCAGCAGCTCCCTGGTCGAAGCCGTTCTGGACGCTGATCAGGTCACGGTTCTGCAGCCAAGCGAGCCCCTGGCCGCGCCCACGGAGGGAGTTTCTATCACCGCCCTGGGGTATGTGGATGGCTGCCTTCGGGTACAGGCTTATTATGAAGATATCCTGAAAACCGATAACCACGGGTTTCTCTCTCTCCGGAACAAAACCAGCGGGGAAGTGTGCACTTCCTCCACCAGCCTCTCCTTTTTTGATGAGGAGGGGAAGGGGAGTTATCAGGATTATCTCTTTCCTGACATCCCCCCGGAAGAGCTGGAAAACTATGAGCTGTGGGGCAGCTTTGTGACCTCTCAGGGCTCCGTGCAGGGAAACTGGAGCGTGACGGTACCTTTGGAGGAGCGCTCTCCGACTGCCTGACCCCTTCCGTTTGTCTAGCTGAGGCAGGAGAGGGAAGTGAGAAAAAATTCCGGAAATGTACCGTTTTTTACGGCCCATTTCCGGAATTTTTCATAATTAGGATTTGTCCTGAAGCTTCTTTTTTGGCTTTACGCGCGACAAGGGATTTGCCTTTGCAGCTACTCGGAGGTCTTCGTTATCAATGTGAGTGTAGATCTCCGTGGTATTCAGATGCTCATGGCCCAGCACTTCCTGCACAGCTCGCACGTCTACACCGTTTTGCAGCATGAGCGTGGCGGCGGTATGCCGGAGCTTGTGGGAGGAGTACTGGCTGCTGTCGATTCCGGCCTCCGCCAAACGCTTTTTTACCAGTGCGTGCACGCCGGAGCGGCTGATCCGCTCGTTCTGGGCGCTTAAAAACAGGGCGTTTTCGTCCCGGCCCACGATGGGCCGCCGCACCGCCAGATACTGTTCCAGCGCGCTCTGGCAGGCATCGTTGAGGTAGACGATGCGCACTTTGTTGCCCTTGCCCAGGATCCGCAGCGTATTCCCCTGGATATCCTGCAAGTTAAGACCAACTAACTCCGAGATCCGCAGTCCGCAGTTTAAAAACAGGGTCAAAATGCAGTAATCCCGCTCCTGATGCTTGCCCTTGACCGAATCCAGCAGCTGGATGCTCTCATCCAGCGTCAGATATTTCGGCAACGTCTTTTTCAGCTTGGGCGTATCGATGTCCTTAATGGGATTGGTCTCAAAATAGTGCATTTTTTGAGTCAAATAGTTATAAAAAGAACGAATTGTGGCAATTTTTCTAGCTCTGGACGCAGCATTCAGTCCATATTGGGAATTCCGGCTGTTTTGGTGCAGGATCCGGTCCCGACTGAGATAAGTCATATAACTGTACACGTCTGTGAGCGTCACAGAGCGGACAAAATCCAGATCCACATCTAAAATAGAGATCTCATCAAAGGGCGTATCCGCAAGTGCCGGATCCCGGAGCTGCTTGAGATATCGGAAAAAGTTCCGCAGATCCAGAAAGTATTCATCGACCGTTTTTTGAGAATGGCCTTTGATGGTCTCATGGTAAGCCAGAAAATCCCGCAGGATCTGCGGTGCTTGGGTACGATAGTCATTCATGCAAAAATCTCCTGCAAGTTAAGAAACTAATATTCGCCGGCCCCGCAGGGGCTGGAAACGGCTCATCCGGGCTTTTGGCGCCATTTACCCTCCCCCAAATTGAACAAAATTTATATTTTGTTCAATTATTGAAATTCCTCCAAAACTCCCCCTCCGGCAGCAAATCCGTTTGGCCGGACCTGTACGGCATCTGTTATAAAAGCGTCCCAAACCGGTCAAGCTATCTGCGGAG
>JAHHSB010000101.1 GCA_020025415.1 Oscillibacter sp.
CACCACCGTGGGCTACATGACTGCCGACGGCACCATCACCGGCGACGTAACCACCCTCTCTCCGGAGATCCAGGCCCTTTATGAGGATTACCGGCTCATGGCCTACAACCATCTGTTTGACAAAACCAACCACCCTGACGGGTTTTATGACTGAGTCCAAGGAAGGCCGCGGAAACCCGCGGCCTTCCTCTCTTTCCCCTCTGGCGTTTCTGGCGGCGGCGTGGTATGCTGAAGAAAAACCACGCAAGGAGGTGGGGCGACAGTGGAGGCCCAGAAAGAGCGGGTCATCCTCCGCTGTGATCCGGACAGCTCTTACGCCTTGGCAAAGCTGCCGGCCCACCCGGAGCTGCGGGAGGTGCCTGCGGCCGTCTGCGGCGATCCCAACACCCGCCGCGGCATCATCCTGGCCAAAAACGAGGCGGCCAAGCGCTTTGGCATCGTCACGGCGGAAACCATTTGGCAGGCCAAAAAAGAAAAGCACAAAAAGCCGGAAAGCGCCATGGATGCCATCCGGCTCAAATGCGGATCTGCGGCTCTCCGCTTCGGGACCGCCGCGGAGCAGGAGGAGGATACGCAATCATGACCACACCCGAACAAAAACAGCAGCTGCGCAAGGTAATCCGCACCCTGGAGCGAAGCCTTTCCCCCCGCTACAAAGCTGCCTCTGACCAGGCCATCATCGCTACATTACTGGCTCTGCCGGAATATGAGGAGGCGGAGACGGTTTTCACCTTCATCGGCACAGAGCGGGAGATCAACACCCTCCCCCTAGCCAAGGCCGCTCTGGCGGCAGGCAAGCGGCTGTGCGTTCCCCTGTGCGTGGGCAAGGGGCTGATGGAGCTGCGCCAGATCACAAATCTTTCCCAGCTGGAGCCGGGGGCATACGGCATTCTGGAGCCTCGGGTCAGCTGCCCCCAGGTGACGGTAGACGGGGTGGATCTGGCAGTCATTCCCTGCCTGAGCTGCAACCATCTGGGCCACCGCCTGGGCCAGGGCGGCGGCTTTTACGACCGCTTCCTGGCCGCTTACCGGGGCGCGGCGGTGCTGGTGTGCCGGGAAAAGCTCATCCGGGAGGAGATCCCCCGGGAGCCCCATGACCTGCCCATTCCCTGGGTGGTGACGGAGGCCGGTCTCTTTGAAGACGGCACCCCCGCCCGGCTGGCCTGAAGGCGGTCAAGGAGCAATGAGGCGAAAGTTTGTCCCTTTGGGAAGATTTTTTGACGGGCCCGGCGGCGCTTTCGCCTTGACACCGGCAGCGGTTTTTGCTACTCTTTAAGTAAGGATTTACGTTTTGTTTCTTTAACAATTACATCATCGTATGAACGATTCAGGACTGGCCGTTTTCGCAACGGAAGCAAACGCTTCCCCAGCGGCGGGTCAGGACCGAGCCGGGACGAAACTCTGGAGAGCAGCAATGCACCGAAGGGGCAACCGGTCGCACCGCGGCGGCGTCGGGAATCTCTCAGGTAAAGAGACAGAGACATGAAGGTTTTCTTCCTCGGGTAGAAGGCCCTTATGTCTCTGTTTTTATTTTTATATTCTCTCCCCTGTCCGGAATCCTTTTCTATTTTGATAATACGGAGGCGCGCTTATGGAAAAGAAAACACCGCTTTACCAGCTCCACGTGGACGCTGGCGGAAAAATGGTGGAATTCGGCGGCTACCTGATGCCGGTCCAGTATCCCACCGGGGTCATTGCCGAGCACATGGCCGTGCGGCAGAAGGCCGGCCTGTTCGACGTGTCCCACATGGCAGAGCTGGCCCTGTCCGGGCCGGATGCTGTGGCCAACATTCAGCATCTGGTCACCGCTGACATCTCCGGCATGGTGGATGGTCAGGTAAAATACGCCATGTTCTGTAATGAAGCCGGCGGCATCGTGGACGATCTGGTGATCTGCCGCCAGGCGGCGGATCGCTATGTGCTGGTGGTGAACGCCGGCAACCATGAAAAGGATGCCGCCTGGGTGGAGTCCCACCTCTTCGGCGACGTGGACTACCGGGACATCTCCGACGAGGTGGCCCAGCTGGCCCTCCAGGGCCCGGCCTCCGGCCGGATCCTTTCTAAGCTCTGCACCCAGGAGGATATCCCCGCCAAGTACTACACCTTCCAGGAAAATTGCGTGCTCCATCTGGGCAGCCGGGACATTACCGCCCTGGTCTCCCAAACTGGCTACACCGGTGAATTCGGCTTTGAGATCTACTGTGCCGCCGCCGATGCCGCAGACCTGTGGAACGCGCTGCTGGCCGCCGGCGCGGATGAGGGGCTTATCCCCTGCGGCCTGGGCGCCCGGGACACCCTGCGTCTGGAGGCTGCCATGCCCCTGTACGGCCACGAGATGACCGATGACATCTCCCCCAAGGAGGCGGGCCTGCCCTGCAAGCTGAACGGCAAGGACTTCATCGGCCGGGACGCCATTATCGCCCGGGGCGCCCCCACCATCAAGCGGGTGGGCCTGAAGGTCACCGGTCGGGGCATTGTCCGGGAGCACTGCGAGCTGCTGAGTAAGGACGGCCGCAAGGTGGGCCACACCACCTCCGGCACCTTCTGTCCCTATCTCAACTACGGCGCCGCCATGGGCTATGTGGAGCTGGCTGAGGCGGAAATCGGCAAACAGCTCGACGCTGACGTCCGGGGCCGGAAGGTGGCCGTGGAAATCGTCCCCCTGCCCTTCTACAAGATCCAGCGTTGATCCCAGTCCCATTTTTGTGATCCCATTTCACCATGAATTTTGATTGATATAGGAGGAACGACTATGAACTTTCCCGCTGAACTGAAGTACACCCGCACCCACGAGTGGGTCAACATGCTGGACGACACCACTGCCCTGGTGGGCATCACCGACTTTGCCCAGAGCGAGCTGGGCGACCTGGTCTTCATCAATCTCCCCACCGTGGGCACCAGCGTGGTCCGGGGCACCCCCCTGTGCGATGCGGAGTCCGTCAAGGCTGTCTCCGACATCAACGCCCCCGTCTCCGGCGAGGTGGCCGAGGTGAACGAGGAACTGCTGGACGCCCCCGAAAAGCTCAATGAGGATCCCTATGGCGCCTGGATCGCCAAGATCGAGAACATCACCGACTTTACCGACCTGCTGGATGCCGCCGCTTATCAGGCTTTGACCGAGGAGGCTTAATCTTATGGGAAGCTATGTCCCCAACTCTCCCGCTGTCCAGCGAGAGATGCTCCAAGTCATTGGGGCGGACAGCATCCGGGCGCTGTACGGTAACGTGCCGCCGGAGATGTTTGTTCAGGAACTGGATCTGCCCGCCGGGAAAAGTGAGCTGGAGGTCCGGAGCATCGTGGGCCGCCTGGCAGAGAAAAACCGCATCTTCCGCACCTGCCTGCGGGGCGCCGGGTCTTACCGCCACTTCATTCCCGCCGCGGTGAAGTCCATCACCTCCCGGGAAGAGCTGGTCACTGCCTACACTCCCTATCAGGCGGAAGTCAGCCAGGGCATCCTCCAGTCCATCTTTGAGTTCCAGACCATGATCTGCGAGCTCACCGGTATGGACGTGGCCAACGCCTCCGTTTATGACGGGGCCACCGCTGCGGCGGAGTCCATCACCATGTGCCGGGACCGAAAGCGGAACCGGGCCTATGTCTCCGCCACCGCCCATCCCCAGGTGATTGAGGTCATGCGCACCTACTGCTTCGGCTCCGGGGTGGAGCTGACGGTCATTCCTGCCAAGGACGGGCGGACGGACCCCGACGCTCTCCGGGCCGCCCTGGGGGAGGATGCTGCCTGCTTCTACCTCCAGCAGCCCAACTACTTCGGCCTGATGGAAGACGCCGCTGCCCTGGGCGAGATCACCCACGCCGCTGGCGCCAAGTACGTCATGGGCGTCAACCCCATCGCCTGCGCGCTGATGAAGACCCCCGGCGAGTGCGGCGCCGATGTGGCCGTGGGAGAGGGCCAGCCCCTGGGGCTGGACATCGCCTTCGGCGGCCCCTACCTGGGCTTCATGGCCACCACCCAGAAGATGATGCGCAGCCTGCCCGGCCGCATCGTGGGTCAGACCCAGGATGTGGACGGTCAGGTGGGCTATGTGCTTACCCTCACTGCCCGGGAGCAGCATATCCGCCGTGAGAAAGCCTCTTCCAACATTTGCTCCAACGAGGCGCTGTGCGCTTTCACCGCCGGCGTGTACCTGAGTGCCATGGGCGCTGACGGGCTGCGTCAGGCCGCCCGGCTGTCCATGTCCAAGGCCCACTACCTAGCTCAGGAGCTGGGCAAGGTCGGCCTGCCCCTGGCCTACTCCGGAGAGTTCTTCCATGAATTCGTCACTGTCTGCGACGCCGATACCGCCCGGCGGATCAACCAGGCGCTGGAGGCCCGGGGAATCCTGGGCGGCCTGGGCGTAGAGGGCGGCATCCTCTGGTGCGCCACGGAAGTGGTCAGCCGGGAGGAACTGGATGAGACGGTTGCAATCGTGAAGGAGGTGCTGGGCAAATGAAACTGATTTTTGAAAAGGGCGATCCCGGCCAGCACATGACGCTGCTGCCCCCCTGCGACGTGCCGGAAGTGCGCCTGCAGGAAGAGCGCCTGCAGCCCCTGCACCTGCCCCATGTGAGCGAAAACGAGCTGACCCGCCACTATAAGCAGCTCTCCGACCGGGTCCACGGCGTCAACGACGGGTTCTATCCCCTGGGCTCTTGCACCATGAAGTACAATCCCAAGATCAACGACGAGCTGGCGAACCTGCCCGGCTTCACCCAGCTCCACCCCCTCCAGCCTGAAGAAACAGTCCAGGGCGCTATGGAGGTGCTCTATAACATCGAGCAGTCGTTGTGCCAGATCATCGGCATGGACGCGGTCACGCTGCAGCCCGCCGCCGGTGCCCACGGGGAATTTACCGGTTTGCTGCTGATCAAGGCCTATCACACCGCCCGCAAGGATTTTGAGCGGACGGAGATCATTGTCCCCGACTCCGCCCACGGCACCAACCCCGCCTCCGCCCGGATGGCTGGATTCGACGTGGTGAATATCCCCTCCGCCCCTGATGGCTGCGTAGATCTGGAGG
>JAHHSB010000102.1 GCA_020025415.1 Oscillibacter sp.
GCCGAAGGGGGCGGCCCTATTTGGGACGAGCGATTAGTCAAAACTAACTATCACAGGAAAGCAGCCTGGGCCATTTCAACTCCTCTCGTTTTGTGGCGCTCTTTCCCGGCCCCGGGGATTCCCCGGGGCCGGGGGAAACGCAAAAGGGGGAGGAGAGGCGCTCTGGCGGGAAAGGAGCGGCGGCAATGACACGAAGTCTGGAAGAAGCCATCATCAATCAGTGTGCCCCCACACTGGCCGGCGGAAAGCCAGCCAGCCTGTTCTCCTTCGGCGGCGGCCAGGGGCAGAGCCCCGAGGTCATCCGGCGGCAGGCGGAGTACTGGGACCGGGCGCTGGGCCGTCTGGGCCTGCGGGTCCGGGTGCTGCGGGAGTGTCCCCGCACGGGGGGCTGTTTACTCTTGGTCTACCGGCCGGACTGGCTGGAGCAGCTGCTGGCACAGGCCCAGATTCGGGCGTTTTTCGTGGCCAGGGGCTACGAGCTCTCTGCCGGGGCAGAGGGCGTGCTGGCCCAACTGGCAGATCGGCTGTGCGCCGGTGGGGAGTATCCCCACGAGATCGGTGTGCTGTTAGGCTATCCTCTGGAGGACGTCACCGGTTTTATGGAGCATGGCGGACGCGACTGCGTGCTCTGCGGCTGCTGGAAGTGCTACGGCGACCCGGAGGCGGCCCGCCGCCGCTTTGCCTGGTACCGGGCCTGTACCGCTGCCTACCGGCGGCGCTGGCGGGCGGGGACGCCGGTTTTGGATTTGGTAAAAGCCGCGTAAGCGGGTTGATTTTGAAAAGCAGAAAGGACGATTGCATTGAATCAAGTGGCGATTATTTACTGGAGTGGCACCGGCAACACGGAAAAGATGGCCCAGTGCGTGGCCGATGGCGTCGTTGCCGCGGGCGGAAAGGCGGAGCTGCTGCTCCCCGGTCAGGTGCGGCCCGCTGCCCTGGGCGATTACCAGGTGTGGGCCTTCGGCTGCCCGGCCATGGGCGACGAAGTGCTGGAAGAGACGGAATTTGCCCCCATGTTTGACGGGGTGGAGGGCGCGCTTGGCGGCAGAAAGACTGCGCTGTTCGGCTCCTACGGCTGGGGCGACGGGCAGTGGCTGCGGGACTGGTACCAGCGCTGCGCCGCCGCTGGCGCCGTGCTGCTGGAAGAGCCGGGCCTGATGATTCAGGAGACGCCGGACGCCGAGGGCGAAGAGGCCTGCCGGGAGCTGGGAAGAAAGCTGGCCGCCTGGTAACACCGCCCATTCCTACCATTGGGATCACAGAGGCCGGACCCGGAATCGGGATCGGGACCGGCCGGCATGATCATAAATACACCTCCTTTTTAGCCCTCGCGGGGAGCCATAGCCCCGCGGGGGCCAACTCCGTTTCTGGGCTGGGAGCCGGAGGCGGGAGAAGGGACTTATGGCTCTGGCGGAGTCTGCCGCCCGTGGATCTTCCGCCAGAAGAACAGGCCGGAGACGGCACCGGGGATCCCCACCCACAGCACGATGGCCAGCAGCGTCACCGTCTCAAAATCGTCCACTGTGGCGGCGCAGCCTATATATACCAGCGCCAGAGGCACGGAGATCTGCCCCAGGATCCGGTGAGCCAGGTTCCAGGTTTGCTCGTCCTGCACGGTCCAGGGCAGGCGGAGCCCCGTGTGCCGGGTGAAGGGGAGCCGGGGCGCCACGATGCCGGTGAAGATCATCAGCCCTGAGACGAGGAACACGGCCAGGGCTTTCTCCGCCAGTGCGGAGAAGCGGAGGATCCCGGTCCCGGTCAAAACTGACAAGAGCAGGCACACGCACAGAAAGCCGATGTTGAACAGGGTGGTCAGGCGCAGGATGGGCAGGCGCAGATCCTGGGTGGTGACGCTGCTCAGCAGGGCCAGGTTCCGATATAAGATGATAACGGCCAAGAGCATGCAGCCGCCGGAGAGGACCAGGGAGAAAACGGCGTTGTCCACGGCCAGGGTGGCCAGCATGGCGGCGAAGGACAACAAGAGGATCAGCCCCGTTTTCTTCCCTGCTTGCCGGTGCAGCGCCTCCGCCCGGTTTTTCCGAGCCAGTTCCTCGTTGAGCCGGGCCAGCTCCCCGGCCAGCTCCTGGGCGTCGGGGGCCTCGGCTTCCAGGCCCAGCAGCCGGCTTACCGGAACGTCCAGCAGCTGCGCGATGCGGATGAGCATCTCCGCGTCGGGAACGGAAACTCCGGTTTCCCATTTGGATACGGTTTGGCGCACCACGTGTAGCCGGACGGCCATCTCCTCCTGGGAGAGGTGCTTGGCCTTGCGGTATGTTTTAATATGATCGTTGAGCATGTTGTATCAGACTCCTATGGTTTTACTTGGCGGATCGATCCTGGGAAAAGTATAGACGCAGCGGGGGCAGAGGGCAAGCAACGATCGTTAACATCGCCCCGCCAGGGCGGCCCGGGCCCTTTCAATCCCCGGCGGGGATTCCTTGCCCCGGGGGCGGAAGTGTGGTATAATCCATTTAGAAGTTTGCAAGACTCCAATTCTGTACGGGAGGCTCTTTGGGATATGCCCCACTTTACCCTGCCGCTGATGGCGGCCAGTTTGCTTTATATGCTGGCGGCGCTGCTGCCAGCCGTTCTTTTGCTGCGCTTTATTTACCGGCAGGACCGGGTGGAGAAGGAGCCGGCGGGCCTGCTGGCGCTGCTGCTGGCGGCGGGCGTGCTGGCCGCCGCCTGTGCCGGCGTGGTGGAGCGGCCCCTCCAGTGGCTGCTGGAGCTGTTGTTTCCCGGCGGCGGCCTGGTCTACACCGGGCTGCTGGCCTTTGTGGGTGTGGCCCTGGTGGAGGAGGGGGCCAAGTTCTGGCTGCTGCGCCGCCTGAGCTGGAATAGCCCCCACTTCAATTACCGCTTTGATGCGGTGGTGTACGCGGTGTTCTTGTCCCTGGGCTTTGCGGCCATTGAAAATATCCGCTATATCCAGGCTTTCGGCCTGGGCGTGGCCTTGCCCCGGGGCCTGCTGGCCGTGCCCGCCCATATGTGCTTTGGCGTGTTTATGGGTATTTTCTACGGCCGGGCCAAGCTGCGGGCCGGTCGGAACGACCGGGAGGGGACCCGCCTGAACCTCTGCTGGGCCTTCGGCTCGGCGGCGGTGCTCCACGGGGTCTATGACTTCTGCTTAATGCTGGATGCAGCCTGGGGACGGATCGTGTTTTTGGTATTCGTCATCTTCCTCTACCGCCGGGTGTACCATCTGATCCGCAGGGAATCGGCCCGGGACCGCCCGGTTTGAAACGCGCAAACGGCCAAACGGCCGCCGGAGGATTCCCCCGGCGGCCGCTTTTTTATTCCAGGGCCCGGCGCAGGTTTTCCCGCACCTGGCGGCTCAGGCGGGTGAACTCTGCCCGCTCCCCCTCGTCCAGCCCCTGAAGACGGGCCTCGTCATAGTGGGCCTGGGCGGCCTCCAGATCCGCCAGCACCGGCTCCGCCGCCGGCAGAAATACGGTGCGGCTGCGCTTTTCCTCCTCTTCCGGCTCCCGCTGCTCCTCCAGGCGGATCAGGCCCCGGGTGGACAGGCGCTGAAGCAGCAGCGTCAGTCCCGGGCGGGACAAGCCGGTGAACTCCGCCAGCTCCTGGCGGGTGAGGGGCGTATCCAGCGCCCGCAGGGACAGCAGTACCCGGGCTTCGGAGAGGGTGAGATTGTTTTTCAGCGCCGCCGTTTCCAGGCAGCGATCCAGGAGCTTGCGGGCCAGGAAGTGGTCCTGCAGCAGGCTCTCGCCCTCCAGCGCAGCGGGGCAGACCTGCACCCGTTCCTCCCCCAGGCGGCGGGACCCGGGCAGAATGGTGGGCGGCACCAGCCCATCCCCGGCGGCATCCACTAAAAAGCGATAGACCTTCAGCCGACTTTTGTCATACTCGTCCTCGTCCAGAACGCTTTTGTAAAACTGCTGATAATACTCAAAGACCATCAGCTTCATGCGCACGGTCTTGGACAAACTGGACCCCTGGCTGACCAAAGAGCCCTTGGTTTTCACATAATAGTAAATGGGCAGCTGCAAGGCGTAAAAACGCTGGGCATGGCGGATATACTCCAGGTTGAACAGAAAATCCTCACACCAGCTGACCTCCGTGTCCATACGCAGGTGGTGGGCCTCCACGATGTCCCGGCGGTAGAGCTTGTTCCACAGCACACCGTAGTAGAAATCCGCCGGATTTTCCATCATGTGGGCGGCGTACTCCTCCCGGGTGAGGATGCCCTCGTCCTCGATATCTCCTTTGTGAGATACCCGTTTGCCCACTACCCGGTAGAAGTCCGCCACCACCAGGTGGCAGTCCTGCCCCCGGGCGATGTCCACCAGGGAGCAGGTGGCATCGGGGGTGATCCAGTCGTCGCAGTCCAGAAACTGGAGATAGGTGCCCCGGGCGGCGTCCAAGCCCCGGTTGCGGCTGTCGGAGACGCCGGAATTGGCCTTTTCAATCAGCCGCACCCGGCTGTCCTGGGCGGCGTATTCTCGGCAGATGGCGCCGGAGCCGTCGGTGCTGCCGTCGTTGACCAGCAGCAGCTCAAAATCTCGGTAATCCTGGTTCAAAACGCTGTCCACGCAGCGGCGCAGCGTGGATTCGCCGTTGTAGACGGGAACGATGATGCTGACCATAGGAGCGGGGCTGCTCATGAAAGATCTCCTCCTTGGAGTAGAAAGATAAAAAATGGATTTAAACAGTATACCAGTTTTTTGCGCCCTTTACCACCCTTCTTTCTCCGTCCGGCGGGATTGTTTCCCTGACGGGAGTGTGGTATGATGTTGCAAAATAACACCCGGAAGAAGGAGTGGAAGCAATGCTTACCATGGCACAGCGTATCGAACAGCTGCGGCAGCAGAAGGGACTGAGCCGGCCGGCCCTGTCGGCGGCCCTGGGCCTGCCCCGGACGGCTGTGGAAAAATTTGAAACCGGGCGCCAGACGCCCACCCAGACCCAGCAGCGCCAGCTGGCGGGCTATTTCGGGGTCTCAGTGGAGTATCTGCGGG
>JAHHSB010000103.1 GCA_020025415.1 Oscillibacter sp.
GACAAAAGGGAAGGGAAGCGCTGTTTTTTTGCAGAAAATATGATATAATGTCACCATCTGTGCGGCCCCGGCCGCAGCGCCGCCGAAAGGCGGTAAAATCCGCTTGAGAAAGGAGCCGTGTCCATGCTGCGCATTTTGATGGGTCGTGCCAAGACCGGAAAATCCAGCTGTATCCTGCGGCAGATTCAGGAGCAGGGGGACCAGAGCCGCCAGGTGCTGATCGTGCCGGAACACGCCTCCCATCAGGCGGAGGTGGATCTGTGCGCAGTGTGCGGCCCCACCGCCAGCCGCCATGCCGAGGTGCTCAGTTTCCGCCGCCTGGCGGTGCGGGTGCTGTCCATCACCGGCGGCGTGGCCCAGGCCTCTCTGGATGCCGGCGGCAAGCTGCTGACGCTGCAGAAAGCCCTGTGCGAGCTCAGCCCCCAGCTGACGGTGTACCGCAGCCCCTCCCAGAAGGTGGGATTTTTAGAGCAGATGATGGGCCTTTTTGACGAATTCATCAGCTATGCCGTTTCTCCAGAGACGCTTTGGGTCCAGGCTGCGGAGATCCCCGGCGCCATGGGGGACAAACTGCGGGACCTGACGCTGATCTACGGCAACTATATCGCCCGGCTCCACCAGACGAATCTGGACGCCCGGGACCTGATCAGCCGGATGTGCGAGCAGCTGGAGGTCTCGGCATACTTAAAAGATACCCACGTGTATCTGGACGGCTTTTCCTACTTCAACGCCCAGGAGCAGAAGATCCTCTCCATCTGCCTGCGCCAGGCGGCTTCCACCACCGTGACGCTGCTGGGCGAGCCGGACAGCCCCAGCGAGATCTTCCAGGTTTCCACCCGCACCCGCGCGGCGCTCATCCGTCTGGCTCAGGAGGCGGGCTGCCCCTGGGAGCAGGAAGTGCTGACCGTGGAGGATCATACCCCGCTGGGACACCTGGAGCGCTGCTTTTTCGGCCCCAATATTCCTTGGGAGGGGCCGGCGGACAATCTCCGGCTTTTGGAGGCGGACACCCCTGTCAGCGAGGTGGAACAGGCCGCAGCGGAGATCCGCCGTCTCACCGCTGACGGGACCTACCGCTATCGGGACATCACCGTGACCGCTCGGAACATGGGGGACTATGAATCCATCATCGAGCAGGTCTTTGAGCGCTACGGGATCCCCGCCTACTTAAGCCGCCGCAACGACATTCTGGAAACGCCGGTGCTGGCTCTGCTTACCGGGGCGCTGAGCGCGGTGAGCGGCGGACTGGAATACCAGGAGATGTTCCGCTGTCTGAAAACCGGCCTGGCAGGCCTAAGCCTTTCTGAGTGCGACCTGCTGGAAAACTACGTCCTCACCTGGGAGATCCACGGCAGCCTCTGGCTGCGGGAGGCACCCTGGACCGCCAATCCCGACGGTTACGGTGCCCCCTGGGGCCCGGAGCAGACCGCCGCCCTGGAGGAGATCAATCGCCTGCGGGAAAAGGTGCGCGGGCCTCTGATGCACTTAAGCCATGGGCTGCGGGCTGGAAAAACCGCGGGGGAGAAAGTGGATGCCCTTTACTCCTATCTGGAGGAGCTTTCCCTCCAGCAGGCCTTGGAGGAGCGGATGCACCGCCAGGCGGAGGCGGGCGCCCTTCAGGCGGCGGAGGAGACGGCCCAGCTGTGGGGCATCCTATGCGGCGTGCTGGATCAGTTTGTGGAGATCCTGGGCCAGGAGCCCATGGAGACAGAGGAATTCTCTCGCCTGCTGCGCCTGATCCTAACCCAGTACAGCGTGGGCACCATTCCTGTGGCCCTGGATCAGGTCCACGTCAGCGAGATCACCCGTAACGACCGCCACGGGTCCAAGGTGGTGTTTTTGCTGGGGGTTAACGACCACGTGCTGCCAGCCGTGGCCCAGAAGGGCGGCATTCTGAACGACGATGACCGGGAGGAACTGGCCATCCGTGGGATCCAGCTGGCCCCCACGGGCATGGAGCAGTTCAACATCGAACTCCACAATCTCTATGCCGCACTGGCCCAGCCTACCTGCCGTTTGATGGTGAGCTATCCCACGGCGGACATCACCGGGGCGGAGCTGCGCCCCGCCTTTGTCATCGACCGAATTCGCACATTGTTTCCCAACGTCAGACTTGAAAAAGAAAGCGCTGGAAAGGAATATCGCCTTACAGCACTGCAGCCGGCACTGGAGGCGGCGGGGGAGCGGCCAGGCGGGGCATTGTGGCAGTATTTTGCCGCCCGGCCGGAGTATGCCGGGGCCTTGGCTGCCATGGAGCGGGCTGCCGCCATGGAGCGGGGCCGCCTCTCTGACGGCGCGGTGCGGGCCCTCTACGGCGAGCAGTTCTTCATGTCCGCTTCTCGAATGGAGCTGGTGAAGTCCTGCCACTTTGCCTACTTCATGCGCTATGGCCTTCGGGCCAAGGAGCGGCCCACCGCATCCTTCGATGCACCGGAGATCGGTACCTTCCTCCACTACCTGCTGGAGCAGGTGACCCGGGAGGCGGGGCAGCGGGGCGGCTTCGCCCAGCTGAGCCGGAAGGAACTGCGCAAGCTGGTGGACGACTACACCCAAAGCTATGTCCAGCGGGAGCTGGAGAATTTCAAGGACCGGAACGCCCGCTTCCGCTATCTCTTCTCCCGGCTTAAGACCACCGCCCTGGCCATCGTGGAGCAGACGGCGGAGGAGCTGGCCCACTCGGATTTCGTGCCCATGGAGTTTGAGCTGTCCTTCGGGGACAAGGGCAAGCTGCCGGCGGTGGAGATCCGGGAGCCGGGGGCGGAGCTGCGGATCAGCGGCAAGGTGGACCGAGTGGATGGCTGGATCAAGAATGACCGGCTGTACCTGCGGGTGGTGGATTATAAGACCGGCCGGAAGAGCTTCGACCTCTCCGAGGTCCGCATGGGCCTGGATATCCAGATGCTTCTGTACCTGTTTACCCTGCAAAAGGAGGGGCCGGCCTATTTCGGCCGCCCGGTGGAGCCGGCGGGCGTGCTGTATTTTCCCGCCCGGGACGAGATCCTTTCCAAGGAACGGAGCATCTCCCCGGAAGATCTGCTGCGGGAGCGGGAAAAGGCCCTGCGCCGTACCGGACTGCTGCTGGATCAGCGGGAGGTGCTGGAGGCCATGGAGCACGACTCCCTGCAGGAGGCCCACTATCTGCCCATCCGGGTCAACAAGGCGGGGGATATTACCGACGGCGTGGCATCCGCGGCCCAGCTGGGCCGGCTGAGCCGCTATGTAGATCAGCTGCTCCATCAGATCGCCCGGGAGCTGCGGGACGGCAACATCGACGCCGATCCATGCTGCAAGGGGGAGGAGGACAGCTTCTGCCGCTACTGCGCCTGGGCGCCGGCCTGCCACTTTGAAGACGGACGGGGCGGAGACCACCTGCACTATATCACGCCGGTGAAGCCGGCGGAATTCTGGGAACAGATTAACCGCCAGACGGAAGGAGGGGAACCCCATGGGGAAAGTACAGCTCACTGAGATGCAGCAGGCCGCGGTGGAAAACCGGGGCGGCAGTCTGCTGGTTTCCGCGGCGGCGGGTTCCGGCAAGACCAAGATCCTGGTGGAGCGGCTGTTTTCCTATATGCGCCAGGAGCACTGCAATATCGACGACTTTTTGATCATCACCTACACCAAGGCCGCGGCGGCGGAGCTGCGCAGCAAGATCGCCGCCGAGCTCAACGCTGCCATGGCTGAGGCGCCGGAGGATCCCCACCTGCGCCGTCAGCTGCTGCGGGTCTATCAGGCGGATATCAAGACCATCGACTCCTTCTGCACGAGCCTGCTGCGGGAGAATGTCCACCTGCTGGCCGTCCCGGGGGAGGCCAACTGCCTGACTCCGGATTTCCGAGTGCTGGATGAGAACGAGGCCCAGCTGCTGCGGGAGCAGGTGCTCCGCCGGACTATGGAGGGCTTTTACGAGGAACTGAGTGAGGGGGGCAGACTGCTGGCAGACACCCTGGGCCACGGCCGGGATGACCGGCGGCTGGAGGCCTTGGTGTTGGAGCTCTACGCCAAGGTGCAGAGCCACGCCTATCCCCACCGCTGGCTGGAGGAGAACCGGGCCGTCTGGGCGGCCATGACTGCGGACGGGCGCTTTGACCAGACTCCCTACACGCAGCTGCTGCTGGCAGATCTTCGCCGCCGGGCGGAGTACCGCCGCCAGCTTTTAAAGGGGGCCTGCGACCAGATGATCGGATGCGCGGCACTGGAAAAGGCTTATCTGGACCGCTTTGCCGCCGTGGCGGAGCTCTTCGGACAGCTGGCAGAGTCCTGCGGCGACTGGGAGAGTGCCCGGGCTGCCTTCAACCAGATCAGCTTTCCCCGGCTGGGCCCGGTGCGGGGAGAAGACAGCCTGAAAAACCAGCTCAAAAAGCTGTGGGAGGGCTGTAAGGCGGAGGTAAAGAACCTGCGCTCTACCCTGGCGGTGGACGGGGCCGCCTATCAGAAGGATCTGGCCGCCGTGGCCCCTGCCATGACGGCCCTGCTGGAGCTGACGGAGACCTTCTCCCAGGCCTACCGGGCGGAAAAACTGCGGATCAACGCCGCCGACTTCTCTGACCAGGAGCATCTGGCACTGAGTCTGCTGGTGGGGGAGGATGGCGCACCCACGGAGCTGGGCGAGCAGGTGGCTGCCCGCTACCGGGAGGTGCTGGTGGACGAATATCAGGACACCAACGAGGTGCAAAACCACATCTTCCAGGCGGTGTCCCGACAGGGACAGAGCCTTTTCGTGGTGGGCGACGTGAAGCAGAGCATCTATCGCTTCCGCCTGGCCGACCCCACCATCTTCCTGCGCAAGTACCGGGAGTTCCGGCCTTATCAGGAGGCTCAGGACGGCGAGGGACGTAAGATCCTGTTGTCCAAGAACTTTCGCTCTCGGAAGGAGATCCTGGACGCGGCCAACTTCATTTTTGACAACATCATGTCACCGGAGCTGGGGGACATGGCCTATGGCAAGGACGAGGC
>JAHHSB010000104.1 GCA_020025415.1 Oscillibacter sp.
CGTTGCCAAACCAAAGCCGAACGTCTCCGCTTCCCGCAGTCCATAGGGCGTGGCCGTTCTGGTGCCTACCACGGCGATGGCTGCCTCCTCGTCCAGAAGGGGCAGCCTTCCCCGCACATAGAGCAGGCAGGGCGGATCGTAGATATTGCGCAGCCGGGCGGGATAGCCGGCATCGTGGAGTGTCAAAATCTGAATATGCAGACGCTGACAATCTCCCAGGATTCGGTCGGCCGCGGACAGATCCTTGCTGCGCAGGCAGTCCGCCTGCTCCCGGGTGATTCCTTCCGTCAGCAAGACCTCATCCCGGTCGGCATAGTAGATTGCCTCTGGGGTACCGAAATGCTCCAAAAGTGCCAGGCGGGTCTGATTGCGCAGACCCGGCAGCTCCTGCAGCCATAGCCAGTATTGCAGCATCGCCATCTGAAAAGACACCCTCTTTCCTGTTTAAGTTCCGTCGTTTCTGGCCATTTCCCAAAGCAGCACCGCCGCAGCCGCGGCGGCGTTAAGGGACTCACAGCGCTCCCCCATAGGGATCTGCACCGTCTTGTCGCACAGCGTCAGCAGCTCCCGGGACAGGCCCCGGCCCTCGCTGCCCACGGCCATGGCGGCCCGGGAGCAATCCACCCGCCGGATATCCTGCGTATCCGGCAGCAGTGCCGCCCCGTAGAGAGGAATGCCGCTGCCCTCCAGCAGCGCCTGCAGTTCCTGGGGCGTAGTCTGCCAGATGGGGCAGCGGAACACCGCCCCCATGGAAGCCCGTACCGTTTTGGGGCCAAAGGGATCCGCGCAGCCCGGCAGCAGGAACAGCCCCTCGGCGCCGAAGGCGTCCGCCGTGCGCAGGATGGTGCCCACATTGCCCGGGTCCTGGACGCCGTCCAGGACTACATAGCGCCTGCCGGTGAGCCTGTCCGGAGGGCTGGTCCCCGGCATGGCACACAAAGCCAGCACGCCCTGGGGCGTCTGGGCCGGGGAGATGGATCGCATCACCTCCTCCGGCACCTCCACCACCCGGACTTCCGGTGCCAAGGCCGGCAGCTGCTCGGCATGGGTGCAGATCACCGTATGCAGCCACCCCGGCTGCCAAAGCAGGATCTCCCCCAACAGCTTGGGGCTGTCGCAGAGGAATTCCCCGCTGCTTTTCCGATAGGCCGGGGGCCCGCCCAGCTTGCGTACATGGGTGCACAGGGGGTTGGTCCGGCTGGTAATATGCTCCACGCGCACGCCTGCTCCTCCTTTGTCAAAGGGAAGACGGCTTGCGCCGTCTTCCCGCCTGCGGAGCGGCCTGCCCCGCGGGTCTAGTGTTGTTCCGCCGCGCTCAGTCCAGCGGCTTCATGGTGGGGAAGAGGATCACTTCCCGGATGGTGTCAGAATTGGTCAGCAGCATGACGCAGCGGTCGATACCGATGCCCAGGCCGCCTGTAGGGGGCAGTCCGTACTCCAGGGCGTTGATATAATCGTCGTCCATCATGCCGGCTTCGCTGTCTCCCCTGGCCCGGGCCTCCACTTCCTTCTGGAAGCGCTGCTTCTGGTCGATGGGGTCGTTGAGCTCGGAGAAGGCGTTGCCCATCTCGCTGCGGCAGACAAACAGCTCAAAACGCTCCGTCAGCCGGGGATCCTTGGGGCTGCGCTTGGCCAGAGGGCTCACATCCACCGGATGCATGGTGATGAAGGTGGGCTGCACCAGCTTCTCCTCCACCTTCTGGTCAAAGCTCTCGTACAGGGCGTTGCCCCAGGTGGGCTCCTTCCCTTCCGGCAGGACCACGCCCGCCGCCTTGGCGGCGGCCCAGGCGGCCTCGTCGCTGTCGATGGACAGGAAATCGATGCCCACATACTGCTTCACAGCCTCCGCCATGGTCATCCGGGGCCAGCCGGGCGTCAGATCGATCTGCTCGCCCTGCCACTCCAGCTGATAGGTTCCCAGGATCTTCTGGGCAGCGGAGGAGAGCAGCTCTTCAAACAGGTCCATCATGTCGTTGAAATCCGCATAGGCCTGATATAGCTCCACGGAGGTGAACTCCGGGTTGTGCTTGGGATCCATGCCCTCGTTGCGGAAGATGCGGCCAATCTCATACACCCGGTCCAGTCCGCCCACGATCAGCCGCTTCAGGGGCAGCTCCGTGGCGATGCGCATGTACATATCAATGTCAAGCGTGTTGTGATGAGTGATGAAGGGACGGGCGGTGGCACCGCCGGAAATGGTATTGAGCACCGGCGTCTCCACTTCCATATAGCCCCGATCATTCAGAAAGTCCCGCACGTGCTTGATGAACTTGGAGCGGATGACGAAATTCTGCTTCACGTCGGGGTTGACGATCAGATCCACATAGCGCTGGCGATAGCGCAACTCCCGGTCCTGCAGGCCGTGGAACTTCTCGGGCAAGGGCAACAGCGCCTTGCTCAAAAGGGTGATGTCCTTGGCCCGGACGCTCATTTCGCCCCGCTGGGTGCGGAACACCTCGCCATCCACGCCCACGATGTCGCCGATGTCAAATTTCTTAAATTTTTTATAGACTGCCTCGTCCATCTCGTCCTGGCGGGCATAAAGCTGGATGCGGCCGTCCCGGTCCTGGAGATCGCAAAAGCTCACCTTGCCCATGCCCCGTTTGCTCATCAGGCGGCCGGCCACCTTCACCGGCTTTCCCTCCAGCTCGTCAAAGTGCTCCTTGATCTGCCCGGATGTGTGATCCCAGGGAAAGCGGGTCTGCTGGAAGGGGTCCTCCCCCGCAGCCTGCAGGGCGGCCAGCTTCTCCCGGCGGACCTTGGTCTGCTGACTCAGATCCTGCTCAGGCTCAGGCTGCTGGTTCTTCTTCTGTTCTGCCATCTCCATTACTCCTTATCGTTCGATCTTCTTTACCGTATAGACAATGCTGCCGCTGGGAGCTTCCACGGTGACCTTTTCACCCTCCTCAGCACCCAGCAGGGCCTTGCCGAAGGGGGACTCCTCCGAAATGGCCCCGTGCATGGGGTCGGCCTCCTGAGAGCCCACGATCTTATAGGGGGGCATCTCGTTGCCCGCCGCATCCGCCACGATCACCCGGCAGCCGATGGTTACCGCGTTAGTGGGGGCATTGGACTCATCCACGATCACCACATGCTGCAGGATCTCCTCCAGCTCGGCAATGCGGGAGTAAAGCTTGCCCTGCTCGTTTTTCGCCTCGTCATACTCGCTGTTTTCGGACAAGTCGCCGAAACCGCGGGCGATCTTGATCTGCTCGGCCACCTCGTCGCTGCGGGTGGTTTTGAGGTAATTCAATTCCTGGGTCAGCTCTTCAAAGCGGGCCTGACTCATTCTGTACTCTTTTTCCATGGGAGATCCGTTCCTTTCCGCGTCTTATTTTGTCAAAAGTCCTGGAGACATACTTATTCTATTATATAGCCAATATCATGACACAGTATTATAGAGTCTGATAATCCGAATGTCAAGTATCCGTCTGGTTTCCGGCAATTTCAATCTGTCCGGGGCGCAGAGCTCCCGCCGACAGCAGGGCGGCAAACAGCTGCGTTTTGTTGCATCCGCCGGGCAGCCGGGCCTCCAGCTCGTCGGACAGCCGAAGCGCAGGGGGCTTCTCCCCCGTGGCTGAACCGCTCAGGTCCACCACCGCCTTGTTGCAGCGGGCCAAATCCTCCCGGGGCTGGAAGAGCACCAGTACATCCGCCGTCTCCAACTGCTCTTTCCGCTCCGTCAACACCAACGACACGCCGTATTCCCGCCGCAGGTCCCGGCACAGGCTCTCCCCGCCGTAGGGAACGGACAGCTGCACATAGCGGTTGTGCAGGCACAGCTCCGTCACCGCCCGGGTCAGCCCGCTGCTGAGCCGGTCCCCCGCCACCGCGATCACCGCCCGGTGGGGGGAAAGGCCCTTCTCCGCCATCACCGCCTGGGTCCACGGCGCCGCTAGGGAGCGCAGCAGCGGCAGCGTATCCACCGGGCCAATCCCCCGCTGGGCAAATTCATCCAGATAGGCAAAGCCCTCTTCAAAAACCGCCCGGGAAACGCCCAGGCGCTGCAAAGCCCGGGCCGCAGTCCGGCAGCGGCGGCGCAGCACCACTTCCGGGGTCCGTTCGCCCCGGGGCATCTGCACCTGCAGCATCCGCATATTCAGCACGATGATCTCCCGCAGTACGGGCTTTTTCCAAAGGCGCTTTTCCGGCCGGGCCGACCAGCTGATAAATCCAATCATAAACAAATCCCCTCCCGCCCCATGATATGGGACAGGAGGGGACCGTATGCGCAGGTTTTTTGCAAAAACGCCTTACCAGGCTTTCACATAACCAGTGAGATATTTCAGCGGATTGACCCGCACACCATTTTCCGTGACCTCGAAATGGAGGTGGGGACCTCTGGAAATGCCGGTAGAGCCCGTGATACCCAGCACATCGCCCTGATCCACCCGCTGGCCCACAGACACGCTGCGGCTGCTCATGTGGGCATACAGGGTGGTATTGCCGCTGCCGTGGGACACCACCACATAGTTGCCATAAGAGCGGGAGTACTGGGAAACGATGACAGTGCCCGCCTTCGCCGCATGGACCTGCGAAGAGTAATACACGCCGCCGATATCCACGCCCTTGTGGTTAGTGGATGCACCGGAAATACCAGTATTGCGTGGACCGAAAGGAGAGGTAATGCGCCTGCTGCTTACCGGCCAGATATACCCGCCCAGGGCAGCGCTGCTGCTGCCGCCGCCGTTTTGTGCAGCCAGTTCCTTGGACAACTGCACAATCTTGGCCTGGATGGCCTCTTCCTCGGCGTCAATGGCATCCAGCGTAGCCTGGTATTCGTTTTCGTTGGCCTCGATCTCCGCCACTAAGGCGTTGGCCTCCGTGCGCTGGGTGTCCAGCTCACTGCGCTGGGACACCAGCTTACTGCGCAGGGCCTCGGTCTGGGCCTTGCTGTCTTCCAGGC
>JAHHSB010000105.1 GCA_020025415.1 Oscillibacter sp.
GCAATACCGGAACCGGCGGCAATACCGGAACCGGCGGCAATACCGGAACCGGCGGTGAAACCGGGACTGGCGGCAATACCGGCACCGGCGGTGAAACCGGGACTGGCGGCAGCACCGGCTCAGAGCCCGCCGCGTAATGTTACAACATGAAAGAAGAGGCGGACCTTTTAAAGAGGTCCGCCTCTTTTCTTCTGTTCAAAAGCCCTGCTCCCGCTTCCGCTTGAGCTGGCGGATATCCTGGCCTACAAAGGGCAGCAGCTGATATTCTCCCTGGATCCTGGAGAGGATCTGGGGGGTATAGCGCTGGCCCAGCTTCTCGGGGGTCAGATTGGTGCTGATGATGGTGGAGCGCCGCTCCAGCAGCCGGGTGTTGACGATTTGATACAAAGCGCTCTGGACAAAGGCGGTGGTCATCTCTGAGCCCAGGTCGTCCAGGATCAGCAGGTCGCAGGAGAGCACCCGCTCCACGTTGGACGCCGCCTCGTCATCCTCCCGGCCAAACTTTTGCTGCTCAAACTGCTCGAATACGTGGCCTGCGGTGTCGTAGACCACGGAGTAACCCTTGGCGCTGACCTCCCGGGCAATGGCGGCGGAGAGGTGGGTCTTGCCCAGGCCCGGCGCGCCAAAGAGCAGCAGGTTCTCCGGCTTTTTGCCGAAGTGGCTGGCATACTCGGCACAGCTGTTGTAAACCTTCTCCTCCATGTGCTCCCGGGCGGATTTGGGCTGCCCCGGCTCCACCCGGTCGGAGTACCAGTCCAGGTCGAAGCTGTCGAAGCTCTGCTGGCCCAGATCCAGCATCCGGGACAGCTCCTTCTGCTGTTCCCGGGCATAATAGCTCCGCAGGCAGCGGCACACCGCGCCGCCCCGATAGCCCGTATCCCCGCACAGGGGGCAGGCGGGGGTCTCCTCCAGGGCGTCCTCTGGCAGGCCCAGCTGCCGCAGCAGCGTCCGCTTTTCCGCCTGCAAGCCCAGATTTTCGTCCCGCAGCGCCGCCACCGCGGCCCGGGGATCCGTCCCCCGGCGCAGGGCCTGGGAGATGATACGGCTCGTGGTGGAGCAGAGCCGGGTATCGATCTCCCGCAGGCGGGGCTGGCGGCGGAAGATCCGCTCCCGCCGCTCCTGAAACTGCTCCCGGCGGGCCTGGCGGTCCCGCTCGAACCGCTCCAGCGCCCGGCGCATCACCTTGCCGTCATAGGCCATGTCCCCATCTTCCTTCCTGTTGCGTTACACGTATTTCCAGGCGTCGTCCGTCCGGCTCTCCTTCTCCCGGGTTTTGGACCGGGGCCGGTCCCCGGCCTCGATCTCCTCAGGAGTGTGGAGCCCGGCCTCATGCCACTTCTTCAAAATGCCGTTGCAATAGCTCCACTTCAGCTCGTGGCAGCGGAGAATGGTCTTGTCCGCCGCCAGGGCCACCGCCTCCGGCCCAAAGCCCCACTCCTGCCAGGAGAGGATGTACTTCTCCTCCGACGCGGAGGGGGGCCGCTCTCCCAGCTGCAGCGCCCGCATATACTGCGGGACCGCCCCCTGGCGGCGGGCGTAGGTCTTTAAGTACTCGGCGGCGGCATCCTGGGTGTCGATCCCCAGGCGGGCCCAGAGGTAGCCCTCCTTCTCGATCTGCTTCATGCCGGGGCGGCGCCCCTCCCCCAGCCGGCGCTCCACCCGCTCGGCGCAGTGGCACACCAGCAGATACAGCACATCCGCCGGCAGGCCCAGGTAATCGTACAACCCCAGCAGCACCTGCGTATCCGGGGTGGACAGGCGCTTGCCCAGCCGCCGCTCCACCTCCTTGACCAGGTTGGCAAACTCCGCATTTTCCGTCAGGCTGCGCACCACGTCCTCAGGCTGGTAGACCGGCCGCTCATCCGCCGGGGCCGGGGGCGTTTCGCCGCCGGCGTCCCGGGCCAGCAGGCCCAGCTCCCGCAGCGTCTCCTCCGCCCCTTCGATCCGGCCCCGCTCCCAGCGCAGCTCCCGGGCCAGGGAACGGGGAGGCACCATGCCCTGGTGGTGCAGCAGCGCCAGATACAGCAGCGCCGCGTCCGCGTCCCCCCGCTCCAGCAGACGGCGCAGCGCCGGACCGGAGATGGTCACGCTCCCATCCTCCGGCGTCAGCAGCAGACAGCCAGCCATAGCCCCTCCCCCTTTCTTCGTCAAAATATTGACTCTATTGTATACGAGTTTGGGCAATTTGACAATCATAACTTCTTACTTTTCCACGAAAGGGGCCTTGCAAAAATTTACGGAAAGTTCGTCATTTCCAGTGGCGCAAAAGCGGGCTTTGTGCTATACTGTCTGCATGAAAATGGGGGTTTTAGAAGCATTTTGCGGAAACAGCTCCCCCAACCCTGACCGAGGAGGAGACACACCATGGAAAATCGCGTGATCATCAACATTTGCGGAGAAGATTACACCTTTGTGGCGGAGGAATCCGCCTCTTATATGCAGAAAGTGGGCGCCTATGTGGATGGCAAGATGAATGAGATCCTGCAAGACGCGCATGTAGGCCGGACGGACGCGGCCATCCTCACCGCCGCCAACATTGCCGACGAGCTGTTCAAGACCCAGGCGGCGGCCGAGCAGCTGCGCGGCCAGCTCAAGGGCTATATCGATGAAGCCAGCAAGGCCCAGAGCGAGGCCTCCGAGCTCAAGCGGGAGCTGTTCCGCCTGCAGCAGAAGATGAACGGCGGCAACCGGGGATGAGGCCCGAGCTCCTCGCCCCCGCCGGCTCGCCGGAAGCGCTGCGGGCCGCGGTCCTCAGCGGCGCGGACGCGGTGTACCTGGGCTGGGGTGACTTCAACGCCCGGCGAAGCGCCAAGAATTTCTCCGACGAGGAGTTTGCCCAGGCCCTGAACTTCTGTCACGAGCGGGGGGTCCGGGTCTATCTGACGCTCAACACCCTGCTCACCGACCGGGAGCTGCCCCGGGCCCTGGAGCTGGCGGCCCGGGCCTCGGAGCTGGGGGTGGATGCGGTGCTGGTCCAGGATCTGGGCCTTCTGGAGCTGCTGCGCTCCGCCCTGCCGGACCTCCCCCTTCACGCCAGCACCCAGATGAGCATTTTTACCTCCAGCGGCGCCCGGCAGGCCTGGGATTTGGGCTGCCGGCGCATTGTGCTGGCCCGGGAATGCTCCCGGGAGGACACGGCCCGCATCTGCCGGGAGAGCCCCGCCGAGGTGGAAATCTTTGCCCACGGGGCCCTTTGCATGTGCTATTCCGGCCAGTGTGCCATGAGCGCCCTCATCGGCGGCCGCTCCGGCAACCGGGGCCGCTGCGCCCAGCCCTGCCGTCTGCCCTACGGGGTGGATGAAAAGGCGGCGGGGCGCTATCCCCTGAGCCTGAAGGACAGCTGCCTGGCCCCCTCCCTGGCGGAGGCGGCGGAGATGGGCGTGGCCTGTCTCAAGCTGGAAGGCCGGATGAAGCGGCCGGAATATGTGGCAGTGGTCGCCGGGATCTACGCCCGGCTGCTGCGGGAGGATCGCCCTCCCACGGCGGCGGAGCTTTCTGAGCTGGAGCAGGCCTTCTCCCGCTCCGGCTTTACCAGCGGGTACTGGAACGGGCAGCTGGGGCCGAAGATGTTCGGCGTGCGCCCGGAAAACGCCCCGGAGCCCAAGGCGCTTTTTGAGCGGGCCCGGGCGGACTATGAAAAAGGCGGTCCGGGGCCCGTGGCCGTGGATTTTTCCTGCACGGTACTGGCCGGGCAGAGCTGCACTCTCACAGCCTCAGACCGGGACGGCCATACCGTCACCGTCACCGGCCCCGCGCCGGAGGCCGCCCGCACCCGGGCCCTGGAGGCTTCGGAGCTGGAGGCCCGGCTGCGCAAGACCGGCGGCACTGCCTATGACTGCGACCATGTGGTCACGCTGGTGGACGAGGGGCTCTCCCTCCCCGCCTCCGCCATCAACGCCCTGCGGCGGGACGCCCTGGCGGCCCTGAGCGAAGCCCGCACCGCGCCCCCCAAGCGCCGCCGGGTGGAGCCCACTGCCCTGCCGGAGGCCCGGCCTCACACCGGTGCCCCGGCCTACACCCTCTCCCTCGCCACGGCGGCACAGCTGACGCCGGAGCTGCTGGCCCTGGGCCCGGCCCGGGTTTTGCTGCCGTTGGAGGTCCTGGCAGGTCTGGAAACCCTGCCTGCGGGAGATACTCAATGGTGTGCCCTGCTGCCCCGGATCTGGCGGGACAGCGACGAGCCGCTGCTTCTTGCCATGCTGGAGCGGGCCAGGGCCCTGGGCATCACCGGGGCCTATGTGGGCAATCTGGGCCAGCTGCCCATGATGAAGGGGCAAGGATTCGACCTTTACGGCAATTACGGTCTCAACATATTCAACGGCCGGGCCCTGGCCCAGCTGGGGGCGATGGGTCTTCGCTCCGCCACCCTCTCTTTTGAGCTGAAGCTGGCCCAGCTGCGGGATCTGCCCAAGACGCTGCCGGCGGAAGCCATCGTCTACGGCCGGCTGCCCATGATGATCACGGAAAACTGCCTGATCCGCGACGCCGGCCGCTGCCCGGTGAAGAATCCCTTCCAGGATCCCGCGCCCCCCTGCGGCCTGGGCCACAACCTCTATGACCGCACCGGCGCTGCCTTCCCCCTGCTGCCCGCCTTCGGCCACCGGACGGAGATCCAGAACAGCCGCCCGGTGTATCTGGCCGACCGGCAGGACTGGAAGTCCCTGGGCCTCGCCTTTGCCCGCCTGCGCTTTACCGATGAGACGCCGGAGGAATGCGTCCGCATCTTCCGGGCCTATCAGGAGGGTTTGCCTCCTGCGGGGCTGTTTACCCGGGGCCTGTACGACCGGGGCGTGGAATGAGGTTTTTCCCGCATTTTTGCGGTTTTTCGATTTCCCGCGGTATTTTTAAGATTATTTTATACGAATCGTATTATTATAGGAGAC
>JAHHSB010000106.1 GCA_020025415.1 Oscillibacter sp.
GGAAATGCACCAGTCATGGACGTTCTCCATCCAGTTGGTGTAGGTCTTGGAGAAACGCTCGGGAACGAACTTTACCTCGCCGTCCCGGACCACCCGCAGGGCGTCCTTGGCCAGGGGCTCCATCTTCACGAACCACTGGGCAGAGATCAGGGGTTCCACGTCGTTGTGGCAGCGGTAGCAGGTACCCACGTTGTGGTTATAGGGCTCGGTCTTCACCAGATAGCCCTGTTCCTCCAGATCCTTAACGATCTGCTTGCGGCACTCGTAACGGTCCATGCCGTTGTAAGGGCCGCCATTTTCATTGATCCTGCCATCATCGCCGATGCAGCGGATGACCTCCAAATTGTGGCGCAGGCCCACCTCAAAGTCGTTGGGGTCGTGGGCGGGAGTCATCTTCACGGCGCCGGTGCCGAAGCCAAGCTCCACGTAATCGTCGGCCACAATGGGGATCTCCCGGTTCATAATGGGCAGAATGCAGGTCTTGCCCACCAAATGCTTGAAACGCTCATCCTCCGGGTTCACAGCCACGCCGGTATCGCCCATCATGGTCTCGGGGCGGGTGGTAGCCACCACCAGGTCACCGGAGCCATCCGCCAGAGGATAGCGGATGTGCCACAGGTGGCCGGGCTTGTCCTGATACTCCACCTCCGCGTCGGAAAGGGCGGTGGCGCAGTGGGGGCACCAGTTGATGATCCGGCTGCCCTTGTAGATCAGGCCCTTGTCATAGAGCTCGCAGAAGGTCTCCCGCACAGCCTTGGAGCAGCCCTCGTCCATGGTGAAGCGGGCGCGGGACCAATCGCAGGAAACGCCGATCTTCTTCTGCTGTTCCACGATGCGGTTGCCGTACTCCTCTTTCCACTTCCACACCCGCTGGAGGAATTTCTCACGACCCAGGTCATAGCGGGTCTTCCCCTCCTTGACCCGCAGCTCCTCCTCCACCTTGATCTGGGTGGCGATGCCGGCGTGGTCGGTGCCAGGCAGCCACAGTGTGGAGTAGCCCTGCATCCGCTTGAAGCGGGTCATGATGTCCTGGAGGGTGCAGTCCAAGGCATGGCCCATGTGCAGCTGGCCCGTGACATTGGGGGGCGGCATCACAATGGAAAAGGGCGGTTTCTTCGGGTCCGGATCCCCGTTAAAGCAGTCGGCTTTCTCCCACATCTCATAGATGCGGGACTCCACCTGCTGGGGTTCATACACCTTCGGCAGTTCTTTTTTCATACGTTGACTCTCCTTATCGATCAGCATATTTGCTTTTTAAAGATGTTGGATGGGACGTCGGTCTTCTCTTCCCAAAAGATTTCCCGTGCTTTGGAAGTCCCATGGGTCACGGCGGCGGCCAGCAGGATCAGCGCAATCCCCAGAAGGAATTCCATCAGCGAGAGGAGCCAGAGATCCCTGTCTATGAGCAGCTGCAGCACGGACAGAGCAATCGTTACCAGGTCCCAGACTAAGGCCGCCGCCAGCAGAGGCGCTGCCCAGCGGCGGAGCTTCCTCATTCTGGTATGGACCCGATTCAGCTTCACCAGATCCGCCGCGGAATATCCCTGGGGCATATCAAACGCAAAGGACATGGCAGCCTTCCGTTCTGCATGAAAAAACGCCCTGAGCAAGTTTGCTCAGGGCGAACGAATGTCCGCGGTACCACCTGGATTCGGGCCGAGGCCCGCACTTTGCCGATGCAAAAACGCCGCTTCCCGGTAACGGGGGAAAACCGTTGGGGCCTACTGCTGTTCTTGGGTTCAGCCCAAAGCTCCGGGACGACTTCACCGCCTGCTTCACGAGTGCTTCCACCCAACGCACTCTCTCTTGGCTTTCACAGGACGGGTACTGCTTCCCTTCATCGCCGATGTCATATACAGGTATTAGTATAATCTCCCTGTCCGCCCTTGTCAAGGGTCAGGAAAGCCGCAGAATCTCCTTTTTCAGACGGGAAATGATCCGCTTTTCCAGGCGGGAAATGTAGGATTGAGAGATGCCCAACCGGTTGGCCACCTCCTTCTGTGTCTGCTCTTTCTGCCCGCCCAGTCCGAAGCGAAGGGTGATGATCTCCCGCTCCCGAGGGGTAAGCACCTTCAGTGCCGCCGCCAGCAGCGAACGGTCCACTCCCTCCTCGATGGGGCGCATGACGATGTCCCCATCCGTGCCCAGGACGTCGGAGAGCAGCAGCTCGTTGCCGTCCCAATCGGTGTTGAGCGGCTCGTCGAAAGACACCTCGCCCCGCCGGGCGGCATTTTTGCGCAGATACATAAGAATCTCGTTTTCGATGCAGCGGGAGGCGTAGGTGGCCAGCTTAATGTTCTTGTCCGTGCGATAGGTCCCCACCGCCTTGATCAGGCCGATGGTACCGATGGAAATCAGATCCTCGATGTTGATACCGGTATTCTCAAAGCGCCGGGCAATATAGACCACCAGGCGCAGATTGTGTTCAATAAGCTTTTTGCGGCAGTCCTCCTCCCCGATCCGGGAGAGCAGCTCCGCCTCTTCTTCCCGGGACAGCGGGGGCGGCAAAGTATCACTTCCGCCTATGTAGTGAATGGGGCTTTGGGGCAACAGTCCCAGACGGATCAGAAAATTTCGCAGACGCGCAAGAATACCCGGCAGCATAGTTTTGAACTCCTTTCTGATTTTCTCCGCCCCACAAGGCGGCAAATTCCTCCCCCAGTTCGTTGGGCGACAGGGCAACGAGCAGCTGGGGGTAGGCCCTCTCCCCCACCCAGGTGCAGTCGCTGCGGAAAGCCAGCAGCAAGCTTTCCGACACACCCACCGCCGTATAGGGTAGCAGCTGAAAACGCAGGCCATCCCGGCCTGCGGCGTGGATCCGTTCCAGGGCTCCGGCAGGGTCTCGCAGCGCCCGGGGTGCCAGCAGGGGTGCCTGCCAGGCCGGCCACAGCCGCTCCAGGCGGGAGGCGGCGGCAATCAGCACCGGCTGGCCGGTCATAGGGTCCCGTAGGCTGCAGCCGGTATCCGCAAGGGCGGCCAGCTCCACCATCCTCCCCGCCAGCTGGATACGCACACGGATCCGTTCACCGCCAATCCCTCCATGCCGGGCGCAGGCCCGAAAGGCCACCGATAAGATGACATAGGCGACCGTGGAGGAGATGAGCAGCACCTTGGCGCTGACATTGGTATAAAAGATGCCGTTTGCCGAGGGGATGCGGCTGCCAGTGATCAGGCCCAAGGCCAGCACCGCCCCCGCAAAGCCGCAGGAGACGATGAAAAACAGCAGCGTCAGGCGCAAAAAGCGCCGCTGGCCCCCAAAGGCCGCCGCCGCAATGGCGATACCGGAAAGCAGCTTGGCCAATGGCGTGGAGAGAACAGCCAGTCCCGGCAAAAATACCGCCGCCGCGTAGCAGCCGCCCAGGGCCGCGGCAATCAGCAGGCGCCGCCGCCGCAGGGGCAGTCCGGCCAGCTGGGCGGTAGCCAGCAGGAGCAGGTAATCCATCAGGGTGTTGAGCACCCACACACTGTCCAGATAAATGACGGTCACGGCTCGCCCCCCTGCAGCAAATCCTCGGTTCCCCGGCTCTAAAGAACCGGGCCCGATGCCGCAGCCGGCGGCATCGGGGTTCAGCAAACCTTATTATAGAAGAGGCGGCAAATAAAAATCGTCGCAAAAGGGAAGCTGAAGGACCGGGGCAGGCCCCTTCTGCCTGTCCTTTTTTCCCAGCCGCAGCCCGGGGTAAAGGGTAGCAAAAAAGCCAAACCGGTTCTCCGGTTTGGCTTTTTTTGTATACGTTTGTTCCGCAGTACTGCCGTCAGTTCAGATACGGCAGGACCAGGGAGGCCAGCAGGCCCAGCACCATGACGGCCACCAGGACCAGCGCCACCACTCTGGTTCTCTTATTCATGAACTCCCTCCTTCAGCAAAATCTTTCGAATGCTTTTTTCCGCCCGGCTGCGGGGCAGCATCAGCTCGTGGCCGCAGCCCTGGCATCGGAGCTTGATATCCATGCCAACCCGCAGGATCTCCCAGGTGGTGCTGCCGCAGGGATGCGGCTTTTTCAGTTCCACGACATCATGTAAATGTAACTCCAAGTCATACCCTCCTGTCAACCCCTAAAGGGAAAATGCATATAGTGCAGTATGAAAAATAAGCCGCACAGCGGTGGATGGGATGATGAAATGCCAGAAAACAGACTGTATCTGCCGGAAGGGCTCCGTCCCCGGACAGCCTTCTCCGTTCCGGCGCTGAAAAGCGCCATGGAAAGCCACGCCATTTTAGAGAGCACGGTGGTGCGCTGCGACTCCGAACACCGGCTCCATGTGCAGCTGGACGGGATCCGGGGCGTCATTCCCCGGGAGGAGGCCATCGCCCCCTGGATCAGCGGCGCCGGGCGGGAGATCGCCCTGCTCTCCCGGGTGGGAAAGCCCATCTGCTTCCAGGTCATGGGCCTGGAAAGCGATGAAAAGGGCTCCGTCACGGCCCTGCTCTCCCGCCGGGCGGCACAGGATGCTGCCATGGACTGGATGCTGGAGCATCTTGCCCCGGGCATGGTGATCAGCGCCTGCGTCACCCATCTGGAACCCTTTGGCGCCTTTGTGGACATCGGCTGCGGTGTGCCGTCCATGATCAGCATTGAGCATATCTCGGTCTCCCGGATTCCCCATCCGGACAGGCGCTTCACTGTGGGCCAGGAAATTTTCGCCGTGGTACTGAAGACCTGCCCCGACCTGGGCCGGGTCATTCTCTCCCACCGAGAGCTGCTGGGCACCTGGCAGGAAAATGCCGTCCGCTTCTCCGCCGGCATGACCGTCCCCGGCTATGTGCGGGGCATCAAGGACTACGGCATCTTTGTGGAGCTTGCCCCCAATCTCTCCGGCCTGTCCGAGCCCAGAGGGGACCTGCATGAGGGAGACCGGGTGTCGGTGTACATC
>JAHHSB010000107.1 GCA_020025415.1 Oscillibacter sp.
GACGAGATTACCGAGGAGCTTATCGACACCATCGCCCAGGAGCCCAAGATCGTCAAGTACCTGGATATCCCCATCCAGCACTGCAACGACGCCATCTTGAAGGCTATGAACCGCCGGGACACCAAGTCCGGGCTGCTGGCGCTGCTGGATAAGCTGCGCCAGCGGATCCCCGGTTTGGTGCTGCGTACCAGCCTGATCACGGGCCTCCCCGGGGAGGACGAGGCCGCCTTTGAGGAGCTGTGCGAATTTTTGCGCCAGGTACGCATCGAGCGGGCCGGCGTGTTCCCCTTCTCCCCGGAGGAAGGGACCCAGGCCGCCAAGATGGACCATGTGGACAGCCAGGAGGCCGCCCGCCGGGCGGAGCTGGCGGTGGACGTCCAGTCCGATGTGATCGATGAATATAACGCCTCCGTCCTGGGCCAGGAGCGGGAGGTGCTGTGCGAGGGCTTTGACGGCCAGGCCCAGATGTTCTTCGGCCGCAGCTATGCCGAGTCCCCGGACATCGACGGGCGGATCTACTTCACCGCCGAGAATGATCCTGAACCCGGCAGCTTCGTCACCGTCCGCCTCACCGGCACCATGGACGGGGAGCTGACTGGCGAGGCCGTCTGACAGCGCCGCTGCCAGAGCGTATTCTGCAACAAGTCTTTATGAAGTGCTCCGGCGCTCTGCGCGGGAGCCTCAATCCTGCCCGGGGGCGGGGCCTGCCGCCGTCCGCCGGGCCTTCAGAAAGGAACAGACCCATGAATCTGCCCAATAAACTCACGCTGCTGCGTATTGCGCTGATCCCTGTTTTTATGGTGGTGCTGTATTGGGACTTCCCCGGCGCCGCCTATGTGGCCGTGGTCATCTTCATCGTGGCCAGCCTGACGGATATGCTGGACGGGAAGATCGCCCGCGCCCGGAATCTGGTGACGGACTTCGGAAAATTCGCCGACCCCCTGGCGGACAAGATGCTGGTCACCGCCGCCATGCTCTGGTTCGTGGAGACCGGGCTGATGCCCGCCTGGGCGCTGCTGATCGTCGTGTGCCGGGAATTCGCCGTCAGCGGCTTGCGGATGCTGGCCGCCGACAAGGGCCGGGTCATCGCCGCCGGCTGGTCGGGCAAGGTGAAGACCGCCTCCACCATGGTGTGCATCGTGCTGATGTTCCTGCCCATTCCCCCGGTGCTCAACACCGTGTGCGTGTGGGTCATCGTGGTGACCACCATCTACTCCGGCATCGAGTATTTCACCAAGAACAAGGATATCATCGCCACCATGTAAGGGGGGGCCATGTCGCTTCCCCGCAGACGCCGCCGACAGATCCTGGCGGCGGTAACCGTGGCCTACTTTGCTCTGGCCGCCTGGCTGCTGGGCAGAAGGGGGTATGCGCCCCACTCGAGCATCCTTTACTGGGACTATGTCCGGCGGAATATCCAGCTCATTCCCCTGCGCACCATCGGGGAGATGTTCCGGCTGTGTACCGACAGCAGCGCCTACTCCAACGTGCGGGTGCTGTCCGCGGCCAACCTGGCGGGCAACGCCCTGCTCTTTTTCCCGGCGGGGATCCTGCTGCCCAGCCTGTTCTGCCGGCTGCGGCGCTGGGGGTCCTACCTGGGCCTGATGCTGGGACTGATCCTGGCGGTGGAAGTGGTGCAGCTTTTCACACTCCGGGGCTCTCTGGACGTGGACGATGTGCTGCTCAACGGCTTCGGCGCAGTGCTGGGCTTCTGGCTGTGGCGGCGCCTGGCGCCGAAACCCGCCTCCTCCCGGACGTGAGATGAGCAAACTAGAAAAACGGAAGCCGTTTCTGGCTTCCGTTTTTTATGCCCTGTGGCGCAGGATCGCCAGCATACACAGCCCGCCCAGCCATACGGCCAGTACGTCCCGGGGGTCAGATACAGAGCGGGCCAGGTACAGCGGCGTCACATACTCCCAGAAAAGGCCGCAGCCAAGCAAAAATCCCGTGGCCGGGAGGAAGCGGCCCAGGGTCGGCCGCCCGGACAGCTCCAGCAGACCGTTCACCAGGCAGAGCATCAGCCCGCCTGCCAGGAAGTCCGCCCCGTGCCAGGCCAGCAGGCGGCTGCCCGTGGCGGGGATCAGGAGGAAACGGTTGAGGGCGTACAGCCCTGCGATCACTGCCCCGGAAACAAGATACCGCCGCCGGATCATAAGAAGGAGAGAATGAGCAGGGCCACAATCACCGCGCCCACCACGCCCCAGAAGCCGATGCCGCTCTTTTCCGGGGTGGTGGAGGCGGGCAGCTCCATGGCCTTGGCCTTGACCCGCAGCGCATCTTCCGACTCGCCGGCATCTTCCACGATCACCGGGTTGAAGCAATTCCGGTCCAGGTGGGCGGTGATATATTGGGCGGCGCTGTCCGTCAGATCCCGGCGCAGCAGCACCCGGGTGGCGGTGCCGATCTCCAGCATGGCCTGGGCCTGATTTTCGCTCATGCCGCAGTAGCGCATCAGCTGGTTTTCTGCGGTGGGGTTGCGGCCGTAATTGCTGTCCGAGACGATGGCGTACCGGCTGCCCCGGGGGGGCGTGGTAGGCAGGGGATAGCCGCAGCCGGGACAGACGGTGCCGCTGACCGGCCGACCGCAGCAGGGGCAGCTGTCCGGCAGGGTGTAGGCCGTCACCGCGGCCTCCGCCTCCGGCTCCTTGCCCAACAGCACATAGTCCGCCGAAACGTGCAGCGCCTCACAGATCCGGGCCACTGTCACGGCGTCGGGCACCGTCTGCCCGGATTCCCATTTGCTGACGGCCTGCCGCGTCACGCCCACCAGCTCGCCCAGCTGTTCCTGAGTGAGGCCCGAGAGCTTCCGGGCGGCGGCGATACGGCCTTTGAGCTCCTCCATAAGATCCCTCCTTGTTTTCTCTGGTTTCAGCATAACAAAAGTCGGGGCGGTTGACAAGCGACAGCGGCGGGCAACTTGTCAACGGGGCGTTGACAGCCTCTGCTTGCCCGGGAAAATCCCGCCCAACGGAGGCGGATGGCGCCTGAGCAGGGAAAGATCTCTCCAAGGGAAAAACCCATTTTGCCTGACGCTTGACACCGTTTGGAAATCCTGCTAATATACTGGTTGTGTATTGCATAGCGTGTTGATTGGAAAGAGTAGCGGTCCAACCAAGGCACAGAGAGGGCGCGTCAGCGGCTGGAAGCGCGCCTGCGGCGGAGATCGTGAAGTGCGTCCGGGAGCGCGGGGGATGTAGAAGCCCTCCGTAAGGCCTGCGTCAAAGGCCCCTTGAGTGATAAATGAGAGTGGAACCGCGGTTATTTGATCGCCTCTCGTACTTCGGTACGGGAGGCGTTTTTGAATTCCCTCCCGTCGCCACACAAGGAGCGAATTCTTATGGACAACAAGCGTCAGACCCGGCTGGGGGAGCTGCTGAGCGCATATCAGCGGCGGGACCCGGCGGCCCGGAGCAAGCTGGAGATCTTCCTGCTCTACCCGGGCGTGCACGCGGTGATCTATCACCGCATCGCCCACTGGCTCTACTGCCACGGACGGCTGTTTTTGGCCCGTGCCGTCTCCCAGTGGAGCCGGTTTTGGACCGGGATCGAGATCCACCCCGGCGCCGTCATCGGCCGCCGCCTGGTCATCGACCACGGCTCCGGCATTGTCATCGGCGAGACCACCGAGATCGGGGACGACTGCCTGATCTATCAGGGCGTTACCCTGGGCGGCACCGGCAAGGATCAGGGAAAGCGCCACCCTACTTTAGGGAATAATGTACTGGTGGGCTCCGGCGCCCGTGTGCTGGGCCCGTTCAAGGTGGGGGACAACGCCCGCATCGCCGCCGGCGCGGTGGTGCTCAAGGAGGTGCCCTCCGACGCCACCGCCGTGGGTGTGCCGGCGGAGGTCATCCGCCTTCACGGAAAGAAAGTCAACTATGCCGACGACGTGGACCAGATCCACATGGAAGACCCTATCCAGGCCCAGATCAGCGCCCTGAGCAAGCAGGTCGAGGAGCTGGAGCAGGAGCTGAGAAATTTAAAAGGAAGGACTGCCTGAAACTATGCAGCTTTATAATTCTGCGACCCATTGCAAAGAGGAGTTTCAAACCCATACCCCCGGCCATGTGGAGATGTATACCTGCGGCCCCACGGTGTATCACTTTGCCCACATCGGCAACCTGCGCAGCTATATCATGGAGGACGTGCTGGAGAAGTTCCTGCGCTATGACGGCTATGATGTAAACCGGGTGATGAACATTACCGATGTGGGCCACCTGAGCTCCGATGCCGACGAGGGCGAGGATAAGATGCTCAAGGGTGCCCGGCGGGAGCACAAGACCGTCATGGAGATCGCCCAATATTATACCGACGCCTTTTTTGACGACTGCCGCAAGCTGAACATTAAGCGCCCTGACGTGGTCCAGCCCGCCACCGGCTGCATCGAGGAGTTCATTACCATTATCAGCGGGCTGCTGGAAAAGGGCTACGCCTACCAGGCAGGGGGCAACGTCTATTTTGACTCTTCCAAGCTGGAGCGTTATTACGTTTTCAACGACCACGACGAGGAGGATCTGGCCGTGGGCGTCCGGGAGGGTGTGGAGGAGGACACCAACAAGCGCAACAAAAACGACTTTGTCCTCTGGTTCACCAAGTCCAAGTTTGAAGATCAGGCCCTCAAGTGGGATTCTCCCTGGGGCGTGGGCTATCCCGGCTGGCATATTGAGTGTTCCGGCATCTCCCTGAAGTATAACGGCGAGTATCTGGATCTCCACTGCGGCGGCGTGGACAACGCTTTCCCCCATCACACCAACGAGATTGCCCAGTCCGAGAGCTACCTGGGTCATCCCTGGTGTCCCCAGTGGTTCCATGTCCATCACCTCAACACCGCCGGTGGCAAGATGAGCAA
>JAHHSB010000108.1 GCA_020025415.1 Oscillibacter sp.
GTGTCGGGGGCGGCGCCGGAGAAGATGGAAGATCTGCTGGCGGAGCTCAACGGCTACGTGGGCCTGGAGGCGGTGAAAGACGAGGTGAAAAGCCTGGTCAACCTGGTAACGGTGTGGAAGCTGCGCCGGGAAAATGACCTGCCCACGGAGGAGCTGTCCCTCCACATGGTGTTCTCCGGCAACCCGGGCACGGGCAAGACCACCATCGCCCGGCTGATGGCCCGGATCTACCACGCCCTGGGTATCCTCTCCAAGGGCCAGCTGGTGGAGGTGGACCGCAGCGGCCTGGTGGCCGGCTATGTGGGCCAGACCGCTATCAAGACCCGGAAGGTTCTGGAAACCGCCCTGGGGGGCGTGCTGTTCGTGGACGAGGCCTACGCCCTTAACGGCCAGGGGGACAACGACTTTGGCCAGGAGGCCATTGACACCATCCTCAAGGGCATGGAGGATCACCGGGATGATCTGGTAGTAATCGTGGCCGGCTACGATGGGCTGATGGACCGCTTTATCCACTCCAATCCCGGTCTGGAGTCCCGCTTCAACCGCTACCTCCACTTTGACGACTATACGCCGGCGGAGCTGCTGGAGATCTTTGAGCTGCGATGCAAAAAAAGCTGCTACGCTCTCACCGACGGGGCCCGCCGGGCGGTGGAGGAGCAGCTGCGCCTGGGCAATCAGGACTCGGTCTCCTTCGGCAACGCCCGGGGCGTGCGGAACCTGTTCGAGCAGGTGCTGGTGCGTCAGGCCAACCGCCTGGCCGGGCAGGCCCAGATCACCCGGGAGGCCTTGATGGAAATCACCGAGGCAGATGTGCTGCCCCAGGCGGAGGAAGAATGGGCGCAAAGTGATCCGGAAACGAATCCCTGACCCGCCATCCCAATCAAAACCCCAGAAAAAAAGACGTCCCTTTTGGGACGTCTTTTTTGATTTGCTTTAGTTCATCTGCTTGCGGCGAGAGAGGTTCATGGTGCCATCCTGCATATTGTTCAGGGAGTCCAAGCTCTTGCCGGTACCCAGCGCCACGCAGGAGATGGCGTCCTCGGCGATCATGGTGTGGATGCCGGTACGGGCGGCAATGAGCTTGTCAAACCCGTCCACCAGGGAGCCGCCGCCAGTCATAACAATGCCGTTGGTGGAGATGTCCGCCACCAGCTCGGGGGGAGTGCGCTCCAGCACGGAGTGGACGGCCTCCACAATCCGCTCCACCGGCTCTTCAAAGGCGTCCATCATCTCCGTGGAGCTGACATTGACCACCCGGGGCAGGCCGGTGAGCAGGCAGCGGCCCTTGACATCCATGGTGGCCTCCTCCTCCTTGGGGAAGACGCAGCCGATCTTGATCTTCATGTCCTCTGCCGTCCGCTCGCCCACCAGGAGGTTGTGCTTGCGGCGCATATACTTGATGACCGCCTCATTGAGCTGGTCGCCGGCGATCTTGATGGAGGCAGACTCCACCACGCCGGACAGGGAGATCACGGCGATGTCCGCCGTGCCGCCGCCGATATCCACCACCATGTGGCCGTCAGGCTGGGTGATGTCGATGCCGGCGCCGATGGCCGCAGCCACAGGCTCCTCGATCAGGTAGACCTTGCGGGCGCCGGCCTGGATGCCCGCGTCGATGACGGCGCGCTCTTCCACCTCGGTAATGCCGGATGGGACGCAGATGATGACCCGGGGCTTGAAGAACTGATACCCCGCCACCTTGCGGATAAACTCCCGCAGCATCCGCTCGGTCATGTCGTAGTCGGAGATCACGCCCTCCCGCAGGGGACGGATGGCGATGATGTTGCCGGGCGTACGGCCCAGCATTGCCTGGGCGTCGGCGCCCACCTTGAGCAGCTTGCCGGTATTTTTATCCAGCGCTACCACAGACGGCTCATTGAGCACAATGCCCTTGCCTTTTACATAGACCAGGACGGAAGCAGTGCCCAAATCAATGCCGATATCTTTTGCCATGGACATAGATGCACCTCGTTGTCTTTCTATGATTGTATTCACAGTCCGTTGTGTTCAGCGGGCCAGTTTGCAGAATCGTATAATTACGATTATACCGATTCCGCTTCATTTTGCAAGAACATTCTTTGCCAAGACACGGTTTTTATCCCTTTTTCTTCCCGGAAGCCGCCGGACACTCTTTGGGGAAGGGTCCTGTCAATTGCGGAAGGCAAGCGCCGCGCATATCACCGAGGCGGCGCCGGCATCCCGCAGCGTCCGAGCGCACTCAGCCAGAGTGGCGCCGGTGGTGCAGACATCGTCAATGACCAAGATGTTCCGGCCCTGGATGGCGGAGATCCAGACCGCCTCATACATACCCAGCACGTTTGCCCGGCGCGCCGCCGCATTGGAAAGGCTGGACTGGGCGGCGTTGTCTTCAGTCTTGCGCAGCAGCTCCTCCGGTTTAGTCTGCCAGCAGCGGCAGGCCGCCTCCGCCAGAAGTCTGGCCTGATCGAAGCCCCGCTCCCGCAGGCGCCTGCGGCTGACCGGCACCCAGCTCACCGTGTCAAACTCGCCGCTAAAGTGCTCCGCCGCGCACTGGGCCACCAGTTCTCCTAAAGCAGGAGCCATGCCGGAGACCTTGCCGAATTTAAAGCGCAGGATGGCCTCCCGCACCCGCCCTTCATAAAACAGCGGCGCAGCGCACATGAAACCACCCGGCAGATGCCGCAGCGCCTCCCGTCCTTCGGTGCGAGGCAAATTTGCTTCACATTCCGCACAGATGCCCGGCCGTTTTAAGATCCGGCCGCAGAAAGGGCACTTGGGCGGAAAGAGCAAATCACACAGCTTCTCCCGTATACTCATGACTGCCCCCGCTCAATGCCTAAATTTCGGATGCGCTCATATTTCAGGATTTCTGTTCTCAATTTCATCACCCACGTCGCGTATATGTATCTCGAAAGCAGGTATCTGCCGTTTATCTAAACCCGAGATGAACGTCCCCATCTTCCCAGGAGCGCCGACGGACCGGGCGCGGCCCCATCCGAAAGCTCCGGATGACCGGCGGCCGGTATGGCACTTCCCTCAGCAGCCCCCTGGCGGATTCTTTTCTCACTCCTCTTGATTTTTGCTGTGGGCCAGCCGCCAGCGCAGGCCGAAATAGCGGCGGGCCCGGCGGTCATTGGCGGCCATTTCCCGTACGGCCGCGTCGTCTCCCACCAGGATCAGCAGCTCCTGGGCCCGGGTCAGCGCGGTGTACAGCACGCCCCGCACCATCAGCGAGGGGGCGCAGCGCATCACCGCCAGCACCACCGCCCGGTATTCGCTGCCCTGGGCTTTATGCACCGTCACGGCGTAAGCCAGGTCCACCTCGTTGAGCTGGTCGGCACCGTAGGTAGCCAGGCGGTCGTCAAACTGCACCACCAGCCACTCCCCCGACGGGTCGATCTGGACGATCCGCCCCGTGTCGCCGTTGAAGATCCCGGCGCCCACAGTGCCATTGGGCTTTTCCCAGGTCACGTCGTAGTCGTTTTTCGTCTGTATGATCCGGTCACCCTCCCGGAACAGCCGCTCGCCAAAGAGAAGCTCCCGCTTGCCCGGGGCCTTGGGATTCAGGGCCGCCTGCAGCAGAGTGTTGAGCCGGTTGACGCCCCAGGCGCCCTTCCGAGTGGGGCAGAGCACCTGGATCTGATCGGCTGGAATGCCCATTTTCTCCGGCAGGCGGGTCTGGCACAGCTCCGTCACCGTGTTCACCAGCCGCTCCGGATCCCGGCGGCACAGGAAGAAAAAGTCCCCCTGATTGCTGCTCAGCTCCAGATTCTGCCCGGTGTTGACGGCGTGGGCGTTGCGGACGATGGCGGAGCTCTCTGCCTGGCGGAAGATCTCCCGCAAAAACACCGTCTCCACCCGGCCGCTGCGGATCAGATCGGAAAACACGCAGCCCGGCCCCACCGAGGGCAGCTGGTCCGCGTCCCCCACCATAATGAGCCGGGTCCCCGGGCGCAGGGCCCGGAGCAGTGCGGCAAACAGGGGCAGATCCACCATGGACATCTCGTCCACAATCACCGCGTCCGCCTCCAGCGGCTCTTTTTCCGTTTTGGAAAAGCTGACCTGGCGGGTGGTCTCGTTCCAGCTCTGACCCAGCAGGCGGTGAATGGTGCCCGCCTCCATGCCGGTAAGCTCCTTCATCCGTTGGGCAGCCCGGCCGGTGGGAGCCGCCAGCACAATGTCCAGCCCCATGCGCCGCAGAAGCGCCACAATCCCCCGCACGGCGGTGGTCTTGCCCGTGCCAGGACCGCCGGTGAGGATCAGCATGCCGCAGCGGGCCGCCTTCTCCACCGCCAGGCGCTGCTGGGGGGCATAGGTGATGCCCAGCTCCCGCTCGATGTCGTCCACCGCCTCCCCCGCCCGGTCGCTTTGGTCCGGCGGTGCGGAGAGCAGGGCATTGAGCTTGGCACAGGCATAGCTCTCATCCTCCCACAGCCGGCGCAGATAGCAGGCGTCCACGTTGGCCACCCGCTCCTGCACCACGGCGCGCTGGTCGATCAGCTCATCCACGGCCTGCTCCACCAGCTCGCTGCTGCCGTCAAGCAGCTGCACCGTGGCGGCCACCAGCTTGTCCCGGGGCAAAAAGACATGGCCGTTGTTCTCGTTGTGGGCCAGCTCAAAGCGCACCGCCGCCTGCAAGCGGCTGCCGCTGTCGGCAGTCAGCCCCATGCTCATGGCGATGCCGTCGGCCACGGAGAATTCCACCCCCATCCCGTCCTCGGAGAGGAGATAGGGGTTATCC
>JAHHSB010000109.1 GCA_020025415.1 Oscillibacter sp.
GGCCATTCTGGCCCGGTTGCGCAGCATGGAACGGGAGGATTATGCCGCCCTGGACGAGGGGCGGGAGGGCTTGGGAAACCGGCTCTACGCCGCGTCCCGCCGTTCCTCGGATCTGGAGAGCCTGCTCGCCGCTGCCAAGACCCGGCGCTATCCCATGGCCCGGCTGCGGCGGATGGTGATGTGGGCCTATCTGGGGCTGCGGCCGGAGGACCGGCCGGAGGCGCCTCTTTATCTGCGGCCTCTGGCCGCCAATGAGCGGGGCAGAGCCCTGCTGGCGCAAATCAAGCGGCGGGGTTCTGTCCCGCTGCTGACCAAGCCCGCCGATGTGCGGGTTCTGGGGGAGAAGGCCCGGCGCCTGTTTGCCTTGGAAGTGCGGGCCGGGGATCTGTACGCCTTGGCCTATCCCAGCCTCCCCGCCGCCCAGGCGGGAAGCGAATGGCGGGCGGGCCCGGTGATGCTATGAGTTCCATGCCCTTCAAACTGCCTGGCGAAAGCCGGAGTCCATGCGTGGAGGTTGGTTATGAAACACAACAACAAACGGCGGCAGCGGGGGCTGATCCTGACGCTGGCGGCCCTGACTTTTTTAACGGGCTGTTCCGCTGCCGGATCGGTGGCCCCATCCACAGTGGACAGCGGCGTGGTGGAAAACTCCATTGAAAATGAGAGCCGGCGGGTTCACTATAAGGTGGCATCCCTGGAACGGGCGGATTCCTGGGAAAGCGAGAACGGGACGCAGCTTTTGACTTACAGCTATGAGCTGCCCCAGCTTCAGGCCACCCGTCAGGACGGGACGGTGATCGAAAAAGCCTCCGGGGCGGTGGAGGAAAAGGCCCTGCGGGTTACCCAGACCTTCAACGAGGCGTTCTCCGGCTGGACGGAGGAGGACTTTGAGAGTGTGATCAACATGGCCCGGCAGGACTATGATGCCCGGGGGCGGGAGGAGCCGGATGCCTGGCAGCCCTATGATGAGAAATTTACATACCAGTGCTACGAGACCGACAAGATGATCAGCGTCCAGGCGGTGTATTGGAGCTACCTGGGCGGCGCCCACGGCAACGGGGTGATCCTGTCGTGGAACTTCTCCTTGTCTGACGGCGCGTTTTCAATCCCCTGAATCTGGCGCAGGACAGCTAGGCCTGCTGCCAGGCGGTGACGGAGGAGCTGATCCGCCAGGCTGAGGTCCGGGCGGAGCGGGCGGATACGGAGCCCCAGAGGTATTACTGGGAGGACTATGAGGAGATCTTGAGCAACTGGGCCAGCTACGCGGTGTCCTTCGATGCTGAAGGGATGACGGTGTCCTTTTCCCCCTATGAGCTGGCCAGCTATGCCGCCGGCGCTCAGACCTTCCAGGTGGACTATTCCCTGCTGGAGCCCCTGCTCAGTGAGGAGGGGGCGGAGCTCCTGGGCCTGGCAGAGGCGGGGGCGTGACGCCTTCCCTATACGGAAACGGCCGCGGGACCCCCCTGAAAAAGGCGGGGCCCCGCTTTTCGCTGCCCGCAGAAGAGAAAGAGGAGACGCCCCGGCATTTGCCGGGGCGTCTCCTTACCAGTATCCGGCAGGGCCAAAGGCTCATTCCGTAAAGTGGACGTGATTGAAAATGTGATCCTCGCAGTAGCAGTGATAGCCCGCGCACTTGGAGCAGTAGCGGAACTGCAGGTTGGGATAGTCCGTATCCGTCCGGCCGCAGACACAGCACTTGTGGCGGTAGGACTTCTGCTGTTCCTGCCGGGCCTCCTGTCGGACGGCCCGTTTGAACTGCACGGTCTTGGGACTGGCCTGGTGCCGGGCCCGGCCGGTGAGACGGGCCAGACTGTCACTTAGCTCCGGCCAGAAGAAGACCAGGAAGTTCAAAATGGCGATGATGGGCAGCAGGGCGTCGGACAGGCTGAGGGAGAAAATAGCCTGGATCACGCTCAGACCGAAGAAGGCAGCGGCCAGCCAGGCCAGCCACTTGATCTTCATCGGAATAAAGATCAGGATCACCCGGGCCTCGGGATAGAGCATGGCAAAGGCAAAGAACATGGACAGGTTGATATAGCCGGTGCCGTAAACGGCGTAGCTCACGCCGCTGATCAGCGATGCTGCCGAGACTGCCGCGATGGTCAGCACGATGCCGCACAGATAATATAAAGAGAACTTGGCGCTGCCCCACTCCCGCTCCAGGGTGTTGCCGATAAAGTAATAAAAATACAGCGAGATGGCCAGCCACAACAGGTCGTACAGGGAGAAGTAGCCGGAGACGAAAATGAAGCTCACCAGCCGCCAGATCTCTCCGTGGAGCACCCGGTCCAGATTAAAGCCCAGGAAGGAAACTGCCTGGGCGTTGGAGAAGATACTCAGCAGATACACCAGCAGGTTGCCTGCAACGATGTACTTCATCAGGTTGGGGATACCGAAGCGGGGGTGATTGTAACAAAAACGCTCCATAGCGGAATTCAGCTTTCTCAAAACAGGGCCCTCCTCTGTGCTGGGACGGCAAATGCAGCCGACCGCCCCCAGCATAATCAAGTGTTATTATAGACGCCCGGCTGGAAAAAGTCATGTACTTTTTGTGAAATCCTGCCCGGCTGGGAAGAAAAAGCGTCCAAAACCGTATTGACAAGCGCCGCCTGCGCGTTTATGATAATGAGGACAAATGAATCCCTTATCAAGAGTGTGGGGAGGGACCGGCCCAATGAACCCACGGCAACCTGCTTATGACAAGGTGCCAAATCCGGCGGATACCGACAGATGAGGAGCAAAAAAGCCTTTTGCGCGTTCCGTCTGTGCGGAGCGCGCTTTTTTGCGACTCGGTTCCCGAAAGGGAGAAGAAAGGAGCTTTTTGAGCAAAATGGCAAGACACTATCTGTTTACTTCCGAGTCTGTGACTGAGGGACACCCCGACAAGATCTGCGACCAGATTTCTGACGCGGTGCTGGATGCCATCCTGGCCCAGGACCCCATGGGCCGCGTGGCCTGCGAGACCACGATCTGCACGGGCCTGATCCATGTGATGGGCGAGATCACCACCAGCTGCTATGTGGATATCCCCAAAATCGCCCGGGAGGTGGTCCGGGACATTGGCTATGACCGGGGGAAGTACGGCTTTGACTGCGACACCTGCGGCATCATCACCTCCATCGATGAGCAGTCCGCGGACATCGCCCTGGGTGTGGACCGCTCTTTGGAGAGCAAGTCCGGGGAGGACAGCGAGCTGAGCAACGGCGCCGGCGACCAGGGCATGATGTTCGGCTATGCCTGCGACGAAACCCCCGAGTTGATGCCCCTGGCGCTGTCCTTGTCCCACAAGCTGGCCAAACGGCTGACCCAGGTGCGCAAGGAGAAGCTGGTGGACTATCTTCGGCCCGACGGCAAGAGCCAGGTCACCGTGGAGTATGACGAGAACAACCGCCCCGTCCGGGTGGACACCGTGGTCATCTCCACCCAGCACGACCCCGAGGCTACGCTGGAGCAGATCCGCGCCGACATGATCGAGCTGGTCATCCGCGCCGTGATCCCCGCGGAGCTGCTGGACGAGAATACTAAGTGTTATGTCAACCCAACCGGCCGCTTTGTCATCGGCGGGCCCCAGGGTGACTCCGGTCTCACCGGGCGGAAGATCATCGTGGATACCTACGGCGGCAGCGCCCCCCACGGCGGCGGCTGCTTCTCCGGCAAGGACCCCACCAAGGTGGACCGCTCTGCGGCCTATGCGGCCCGGTACGTGGCCAAGAACGTGGTGGCGGCGGGCTTGGCCCGGCGCTGCCAGGTGCAGCTGGCCTACGCCATCGGCGTGGCCCAGCCGGTGAGCGTGCTGGTGGAGACCTTCGGCACCGGCGCTGTCAGTGACGACGTGCTGGAGGCGGCGGTGCGCAAGGTCTTTGACCTGCGGCCCACCGCCATCATCCGGGATCTGGACCTGCGCCGGCCCATCTACCGCCAGCTGGCGGCTTACGGTCACATGGGCCGGGAGGACCTGGGCGTTTCCTGGGAAAAGACCGACCGGGCGGAGGCGCTGAAGGCCGCCGTGGCCGAGCTGCAGTAAGCCTCGGCGGGAAAAAGAGAGAAAAAAGTCCCCCGCCCCTTGACAAAGGGGGCGGGGGACCGTTACAATCAAAGCCGGGGAATGAGGTTCTCCCCTGGGGAAACCCCTAAACCGCTTGTTAAGCTGATGACTTCTGTGATGAAAGATCGCAGGGGGCATTGGCTTTTCTGCGTTTTTTGGAGGAATGGAGATGTTGACTTCACTGGCATTGATTTTTTTGGTGGGCCTGACCATGGCGGGGCTGTGCCGCCGGCTGCGCCTGCCCCGGATCATCGGCATGCTGCTCACGGGCATCGTGCTGGGGCCCTATGTGCTCGACGCCCTGGACCCGCTGATTCTGGACGCCTCTGCCGATCTGCGGCAGATGGCTCTGGTGATCATTCTCATCAAGGCAGGGCTGACGCTGGATCTGGAGGATCTGAAGAAGGTGGGCCGCCCGGCGGCGCTGCTGTCCTGCCTGCCCGCCAGCTGTGAGATCCTGGCCTATGTGCTGCTGGGTCCGGCGGTGCTGGGAGTCACCCGGCTGGAGGGGGCCATCGTGGGTGCGGTGCTGGGGGCGGTGTCCCCGGCGGTGGTGATCCCCAAGATGGTGCAGCTGATGGAAGCGGGCTACGGCACCGCTCAGCGCATCCCTCAGATGATCCTGGCGGGGGCATCGCTGGACGACATATATGTAATCGTGCTG
>JAHHSB010000011.1 GCA_020025415.1 Oscillibacter sp.
GTATTTATGGTCATTTTCTGCTATAATTTTGTGTGTAATTTTTACGTTCTCGGGAAGAGAGGTGTTGGAATTGAACTCTGTTTCAGACGTTTGGAGCAATGTACTGGAGCAATTGAAGCGGGACTTGTCGGAAACCACCATCAAAACCTGGTTCGACGAGCTGAGCGCTGTGGATATTCAGGATAATGTCTTTATCCTCCACTGTCCCAATGACTTCAAGAAAAAATATATTGAAAAGCTGTTTATCAAAAACATTCAGTCCTCCCTGCGGGATATCTTCTCCACGGATTTTGAGGTTCGCATTCTCGACGAGGAGGACTATGCCGCTTTTATCGGCAAAGACGACCGTCCGGGCGGGTCCATGCAGAACTCGGAGGAGTTTACCTTTGAGACCTTTGTGGTGGGCCCGTCCAACAAAATGGCCTACGCCGCATCGGTGGCGGTGGCTGAGCATCCGGCCAAGAACTACAACCCCCTGTTCATCTACGGGGATTCCGGCCTGGGCAAGACCCACCTGATCTACGCCATCGCCCACGTGATCCGCAAGCGGGAGAAGAACCCCAAGATCGCCTACGTCAAGGGCGACGACCTGACCAACGAGCTGGTGGCCGCCATCCGGGAGGGCCCCGGCAAGACCGCCGAGATGCGGGAGAAGTATCGCCAGGCGGACCTGCTGCTGGTGGATGACGTGCAGTTCATCGCCGGCAAGAAGCAAACCCAGGAGGAGTTCTTCCATACCTTTAATACTCTATACGAATCCGGCAAGCAGATCGTCCTGACCTCCGACCGGCCCCCCTCGGAGATGACCCAACTGGAAGACCGGCTGCGCACCCGTTTTGAGTGGGGTCTGCTGGTGGACGTGGCGCCGCCGGATTTTGAGACCCGGATGGCCATCATCAAAAACAAGGCTGCCATGCTGGGCATGGACCTGCCAGACAAGATCACCGCCTACATCGCCGAGAACGTTACCGCCAATGTCCGGCAGCTGGAGGGCACCATTAATAAGATTCTTGCCTATAAAGACCTGCTGGGCAACGACACCGATGAAGAGACTGTCACCCGGGCCATCCAGGATATGCTCAAGCGCTCCAACGAGTATGTCCCCTCCCCCGAGGTGATCATCGAATATATCAGCAAGTACTATATGCTAGACGAGTCCGTCATCCGGGGCCAGCAGCGCATCCGGGATGCGGTTCAGGCCCGGCAGATCGCCATGTACCTCATCCGCTCCATGACCAACCTGTCTCTCGACGACATCGGCCGGGAGTTCGGCAACCGGGACCACACCACCGTGCTCTACTCCATTGACAAGGTGGAAAAGACCATGAAAAAAGACTCCGCCTTTGCCGAAACCGTCAAGGAAATCAAGACCAATATCAATGCCAAGCGCTGATGCCATTTTTCCACAGCTGTGGTGGAAGAAGAAAAACTTGCCTGTGGAGAACTTCAAAGAAAAAAAAGCTGTGGAAAGCCCCTGCAAGCCTTCCACAGTCCCTGGGGAAGCCCTTTCCCTTGGGCCGACAGCCTTTGCTGGTTTTTTCCACAAGCATTTTCTCTAGTGCTTCTTTCTTCTAAAAAATATGCTGTTCTTTTCTTTTTATACCGCTTGGCCCTATTTTTTTTCATCCTTTAGAAAGAGAGGAAGTTTCCCATGATGAAATTCTCCTGCGAGAAGGCCCTGCTGCAAAACGCCATCAACGTGGCAGCCCGGGCGGTGGCCCCGAAAAGCTCCATCCCCGCGTTGGAAGGGCTGCTTCTCCATGCGGCAGACGGGGTCCTGACCGTCTCCGGCTACAATATGCAGACCGGCATCCGCACCAAAATTTCCGCCGACGTCACCGAGGGGGGCGAGCTGGTACTCAACGCTCGGCTATTCGGCGACATTGTCCGCAAGATGCCAGACGACGTGGTGGTGTTTCAGGCCGATGAGAAAAACCTGGTACGCCTGCGCTGCGGCGATGCGGACTTCTCTATCCTGGGCCTGGGCGCCGCCGACTATCCGGAGCTGCCCGAGGTGGAAGATGAATTTTCCATCACCATTCAGCAGACCCTGCTGCGCTCCATGATCCAGGAGACGGCCTTTGCCGTGTCCAACAACGAAAGCCGGCCCGTTCACACCGGCGCTTTGTTTGAGGTGGGTGACAAGCAGCTGACCATGGTGGCTGTGGATGGCTTCCGCCTGGCTATCCGCCGGGAGAAGCTGGAGCGCATTGACGGGGGCATCTTCTCCTTCGTGGCTCCGGGCAGCGCCCTCAATGAAGTGGAGAAGATCTGCGAGGATACCGAGGACCCCGCCTGCATCACCCTGGGTCGGCGCCACATCCTCTTTGAGGTGGGCGGCACCGAGCTGATCTGCCGCCGGCTGGAGGGCGAGTTTCTGGACTATAAGAACGCCGTGCCTCGGAAAAACCCCATCTCCGTGGTGGCGGACACCAAGGCCATGATCCAAAGCATCGACCGGGTCAGCGTGATGATCTCTGACAAGCTGAAAAGCCCTGTGCGCTGCCTGTTTGACCACGATAAGGTCTACTTTTCTGCCAAGACCGGCAACGGCGAGGCCAAGGACGTATGTCCCATCAGCGGCGAGGGCGGCGGCCTGGAGATCGGCTTTAATAACCGCTATCTGATGGAGGCGCTGCGCTACGCCCCGGCCGAGCAGGTGCGCATCGAGCTTAATACCGGGGTCTCCCCCGCGGTGATTGTGCCCACCGAGGGAGATGAGGACCGCTTCCTCTACATGGTTCTGCCCGTGCGGCTCAAGGCCGCGGATTAAAGCGGGCCGGCATCCCAATTGCAGGAAGGAGCAAACGCGCCCCATGAAAACCATTGTCATTACCACGGAGTTTATTAAGCTCCAGGACCTTTTGAAATTTGCCAACCTGGTAGAAAGCGGCGGCGAGGCCAAAGAGCGCATCCAAAACGGCGAGGTGACGCTTAACGGCGAGGTGTGCACCATGCGGGGCAAGAAGATCCGCCCCGGGGATGTGGTGTCCTTTGCCGGGGCGGAGCTAAGCGTGCGCTATGCGGATTGACCGGCTGGAGGCGGATTTTTTCCGCAACTACACCCATCTGGAGGCCTGCTTCTGCCCGGGAGTGAATCTGATCTGCGGTGAAAACGCCCAGGGCAAGACCAATCTGCTGGAGGCTATCGGTTACCTCTCCGCCGCCCGGTCCCACCGGGCCCGATACGACAGGGAGCTGATTATGCTGGGCGTTGACCGGGCCTTTTTGAAAGGTGAGGTAGATAGCCGGGGCCGCAGCTTCGTACTGGAGGCCCGGCTCCACCGGGGCCAGGGGCGGCAGCTGTGGTCCAACGGCGTGCGGCTCAAGACCGCCGGGGAGCTGGCGGGCATTTTGACCACCGTCCTCTTCTGCCCCGAGGATCTGGAGCTTATTCGAGAGGGGGCCGCCGCCCGGCGCCGCTTCCTGGACAGCGCCATCTGCCAGCTGCGGCCCCGGTACGCCGCCGCCCTGGCGGAGTATAACCGCCTCTATGAGCATAAGACCCGTATTCTCCGGGACTGGCCGGAAAATCCCTCTCTGCTGGACACTCTGGATGATTTCAGCCTGCGCATGGCCCAGACCGGGGCCCTGGTGATCCACTACCGGGCCCACTTTATCCGCCGGCTGTGCCGGGAAGCCCCCCTCATTCACCGGGAATTCTCCGGTGGACGGGAGGAGTTGGGACTGCGCTACGAGACGGTGTCCACCGTCCGGGATCCGGAGGCGGCGCCCCGGGAAATCCTGGAGCAGCTGCTGGAGCATCAGGAGCGGCACCGCCAAGCGGAGCTGGACGCCCGCCAGTGTCTCACCGGGCCCCATAAGGACGATCTGAGCGTGGAGATCAACGGCCTGGCCGCCCGGACCTTCGGCTCCCAGGGCCAGACCCGCACCGCGGCGCTGTCGCTGAAGCTGGCCCAGCGGGAGATCTTTTACCAGGAGACGGAGGAGTATCCGGTGCTGCTGCTGGATGACGTGCTCAGTGAGCTGGACCAGCGCCGCCAGGAATTCGTTCTTAACCGCATCAGCGGAGGGCAGGTGTTCATCACCTGCTGTGAAGAGGATGAGCGGCTGCCCCGACTGCTGGGGGGGCAGGTGTTCCGGGTAAAAAACGGCACCTTGGCGTGAGCAGGTGATGAACACGCGACGGAGCGGAGCGACGGGAGCCGCGCGACAGCGCGTTTTAAATCGCCGCGCCGCACCGCGGCGCATCACCTGCTGTGAAGAGGATGAGCGGCTGCCCCGGCTGCTGGGGGGGCCGGGAAAGGAAGCGCCATGTATCTACACATCGGACAAAACGAGCTGCTGCCGGATCGACGGATCATCGGCATCTTCGACTTAGACCACGTTTCCTGGAGTAAACGGGGGCGGGAGTACCTCTCCGCTGCCGAGGCCGAGGGCGTGGTACTGGACATCTCCGGCGACATCCCCAAATCCTTTGTAGTGGCGGACCACCCCTATCACCGGCAGATCGTTTATCTCAGCCAGCTCAACGCCTCCACCCTGGCCCTCCGGGCCGAGAAAAAAAAGTTGGAGCTTTGAGCCTTTCCCTTCCCTGCCTCGGCGGCGGGGACGGCCCGGCCCCCTGGGGCGGGCGAGTTTTGCATCCATTGCTACTGACCAAACCAAGGTGAGGAGAAGTGGGCCGGACACGGCTCCGGCCCGGCTCTTCTTGCCTTGAAGTGAAAGGAGAACGATATGGCAGAACAGGAAAACATCATACTCTCCCAGACGGAGCATGAATACGATGCTTCCGAGATCCAGGTTCTGGAGGGGTTGGAGGCCGTGCGCAAGCGGCCCGGTATGTATATCGGTTCCACCTCATCCTCGGGCCTGCATCATCTGGTCTATGAGATCGTGGACAACTCCATCGACGAGGCCCTGGCGGGCTTCTGCACGGATATCACCGTCCAGATCAACGAGGGGAACACCATCACCGTCACCGACAACGGCCGCGGAATCCCCGTGGATATCCAGGCACAGACCGGCCGCCCTGCCCTGGAGGTGGTGTACACCGTGCTTCACGCCGGCGGCAAGTTCGGCGGCGGCGGGTATAAGGTCTCCGGCGGCCTCCACGGCGTGGGCGCCAGCGTGGTCAACGCCCTTTCCGAGTGGCTCACCGTGCACGTCCACAGGGACGGGCAGATCTATGAGATGAAATTCTCTCGGGGCCGCATCACCCAGGAGATGACGGTCATTGGCACCACCGACCACACCGGCACCACCGTCACCTTTAAGCCCGATCCGGAGATGTTTGAGGACACCGTCTACTCCTATGACATCCTCCACACCCGGATGCGGGAGCAGGCCTTTTTGAACGCGGGGCTGCGTATCCGCACCATCGACAAGCGCCCCGGGCAGGAGCAGTCCGACGAGATGTGCTATGCCGGCGGCATCCGGGAGTTTGTCTCCTGGATCAACCGGAACAAGGACCCCCTTCACAAGCAGGTTATCTATATGAGCGGCAAGCGGGGGGACTCTATGGCCGAGGTGGCCCTGCAATATAACGACAGCTATAACGAGACCATGCTCTCCTTCGCCAACAACATCCACACTCCTGAGGGCGGCATGCATGAAGAGGGGTTCAAGCGGGCGCTGACCAACGTGCTCAACGCCTACGGCAGAAAGACCGGCCAGCTCAAAGGGGACGAAAAGATCTCCGGCGAGGACTGCAGAGAGGGTCTGACGGTGGTCATCTCCGTCAAGCTTATCGAGGCACAGTTTGAGGGCCAGACCAAGGCCAAGCTGGGCAACAGCGAGATCCGCACCCTGGTCAACGCCGTGGTCAGCGAGAGTCTGGCCGAATTCCTGGAGGAGAATCCCCAGGTCGGCCGGATGATTCTGGACAAGGCCCTGATGGCCAACCGCGCTCGGGAAGCTGCCCGCCGTGCCCGGGAGAATATCCGCCGCAAGACCGCCCTGGGCGGCGCGGCCATGCCCGACAAGCTCCGGGACTGCAATGAAGAAGACCCCGCCCTCACCGAGCTCTATATCGTCGAGGGTGACTCCGCCGGCGGCTCCGCCACCCAGGGGCGGGACTCCCGCTTCCAGGCCATCCTTCCCCTGTGGGGCAAGATGCTCAACGTGGAGAAGGTGCGGGAGGAAAAGGTTTACAGCAACGATAAACTGAACCCCGTCATCGCCGCCCTGGGCGCCGGCCTGGGCGAGGATTTTGACCTGGCCAAGCTGCGCTATCACAAGATCATCATCATGGCTGATGCCGATGTGGACGGCTCCCATATCCGCACGTTGCTTTTGACCTTCTTTTTCCGCTATATGCGCCCGCTGATCGAGCATGGATATGTCTACGCCGCCGTGCCGCCCCTTTACAAGCTGGTGCGGGGGAAAGCCACCCGGGTGGCCTTCTCTGACGAGGAGCGGGACCGGGTGTCCGCGGAGATGCGGGGCGACAATGCCAACGCCAAAATCGATATCTCCCGCTTCAAGGGCCTGGGCGAAATGAACCCCCACGAGCTGTGGGAGACCACCATGGACCCGGAGAAGCGCACCCTCAAGCGCATCACACTGGACGACGCTGTGGCCGCGGATGAGACCTTTACCATTCTCATGGGTGAGAAGGTGGAGCCCCGCAAGGAGTTTATCGAGACCAACGCCCGCTACGCGGTCAATCTGGATTATTAAAGGAGGGAACAGACCTTGGCAAGACACAATAAAGATTACAAGCCGGAGGACATCTTGTTCCCCGACCAGAAGATCGTACAGTCCGAGCTGGTCCAGGAGATGAAGACCAGCTATATCGAATACGCCATGAGCGTCATCGTGGGCCGGGCCCTGCCCGACGTGCGGGACGGCCTTAAGCCCGTCCACCGCCGGATCCTCTACGCCATGTATGAAGATGGTCTGACCCAGGATAAGCCCTTCAAGAAGTCCGCCACCTGCGTGGGCGACGTGCTGGGCCGCTACCACCCCCACGGCGACGCGTCGGTGTATGACGCCCTGGTCCGCCTGGCCCAGGATTTCTCCATGCGCTACCCGCTGGTGGACGGCCACGGCAACTTCGGTTCCGTGGATGGCGATCCCCCGGCAGCCTACCGATATACCGAGGCCCGCATGGCCAAGATCGCCGGAGAGATGCTCCGGGACATCGACAAAGAGACGGTGGACTGGGACTCTAACTTCGATGAGAGCCGCAAAGAGCCCCGGGTTCTGCCCTGCCGCTTCCCCAACCTGCTGGTTAACGGCTCCTCCGGCATCGCCGTGGGCATGGCCACCAACATCCCGCCCCACAACCTCAGCGAGGTGATCGACGCGTGTATCTGCGTGCTGGAGAATCCCGAGGCCCAGCTGGCGGATCTGATGGAGCATATCCAGGGCCCCGACTTCCCTACCCGGGGCATTATCATGGGCCGCAGCGGCATCCGTGCCGCATACGCCACCGGCCGGGGCAGGCTGGTAGTCCGCGCCCGCACCGAGTTTGAGGAGTTTGGCCAGAACCGCATCCGCATCATCGTCACTGAAATTCCCTATCAGGTCAACAAGCGCCAGCTTATCAAGAACATGGCCGACCAGGTAGATGAAAAGCGGCTCGACGGCATCTCCGCCATCCGGGATGAGTCCGACCGCAACGGCATGCGCATCGTCATTGAGCTCAAGCGGGATGCCAACCCCCAGGTGGTGCTCAACAAGCTCTTTACCCAGACTCAGATGCAGACCACCTTTGCCATCAATATGCTGGCCCTGGTGGAGAACCAGTCCCAGCCCAAAATCCTCTCCCTGCGGCACATGATCGACGAATACCTGAAATTCCAGGAGGAGATCATTACCCGCCGCACCATCCACGACCGGAAAAAGGCCCAGGAGCGCCTCCACCTGCTGGAGGGCCTGCTGATCGCTGAGGCCAATATCGACGAGGTCATCCGCATCATTCGCTCCAGCTATGACGACGCCCGGGAGAACCTGATGGCCCGCTTCGGGCTGGACGAGATCCAGGCCCAGGCCATTCTGGACATGCAGCTCAAGCGCCTCCAGGGCCTGGAGCGGGAGAAGCTGGAGAGCGAGTATAAAGATCTGGAAGAGCGCATCGCCTATTACGACCGGCTGCTTTCCGATGAGGAGCTGCTCAAAAGCGTCCTGAAGACCGAGCTGATCGAGATCCGGGACAAATTCGGCGACGAGCGCAAGACCGAAATCCAGGACGTGGAGGACGAGATCGACATCGAGGACCTGATCGAAGAGGAGGAGTGCGTCTTCACCCTCAGCCAGAGCGGCTATATTAAGCGGGTGCCCGTGTCCACCTACCGGGTGCAGAACCGGGGCGGCCGGGGTGTCAGCGCCACCTCGCTGCGGGAGGAGGACTATGTCTCCACCGTGTTCACCGCCTCCACCCACGATTACCTGCTCTTCTTCACCAATACCGGCAAGGTCCACCGGCGCAAGGGCTACATGATCCCCGAGGCCAGCCGCACCGCCCGGGGCAGCAACATCGTGAACTTCCTGCAGATCGAGTCCGGCGAGCGGATCACCGCCATGCTCCACACCCGGGAGCTGGATGAAAACCACTTCCTGTTTATGATTACCCGCAACGGTACGGTGAAGCGCATTTCCACCGCTTCCCTGCGGAACATCCGCTCCAACGGCCTGCGGGCCCTGACGCTGGACGAGGGCGATGAGCTCATCTCCGTCCAGGAGACGGACGGCGACCAGGCCCTGCTGCTGATGACCCATAACGGCGCGTCCATCTTCTTCCGGGAGAGTGATGTGCGCGTCATGGGCCGGGAGGCCGTGGGCGTCCGCGGCATCCGGCTGCGGGAAGGCGACTATGTGGTGGCCGGCGTCCGGGCCCAGCGGGGCCAGAGCCTGCTGGCCATCACGGAAAACGGATACGGCAAGCGCACCGATATCGATGAGTACCTCCGGGGCGACGGGCTCCAGAGCCGGGGCGGCTACGGTATGCGGGGCTATCAGGTCACGGAAAAGACCGGCCCGGTCACCGGGGCCATGATGGTCTCCGGCGAGGAGGATGTGCTGCTCATCTCCAACGATGGCACCATCATCCGCATGGCCGCCAGCGACGTGCCCGTGTACGGCCGGGGCGCCCAGGGCGTGCGGGTCATGCGCCTGAACGAGGGCGTGCGGGTCATCTCCCTGGCTCCCGCCGAGAAGGAGGCCGAGCAGGACGGCGCGGCCTCTGCGGACGCCGCCGAGGCCCCGGCGGAAACTGCGGCGGAAACTCCCACCGGCGAGGAGTAAAAAAGAAAGGAGCAAGCTGATGCGGCGTTACCGGATCCGGCCTTCCAAGGAGATGCGTCCCATGAGCATTGGGATGAGCATCGAAGACGTTCCCGGCGATGCCCTCAACGAGCAGAGCGGCGGCTCCGATATCCAGCGCCGGTTGGAGGCGCTGCGCCGCCTCTTTGATCAGCGGCTCATCACCCAGGAGGAGTACGAGGAAAAGCGCAAAGAGATCCTGCGGGAGCTGTGAGCAGCCTGGGCGGGAGCGGCCGCGGCCGCTCCCGCTTTGTAAAAAGAAAGACTGTTACTATCTACACCGACGGGGCGCCTTGCTGCGCAAGGCCCAAAGATGTCCCAGCCGGCTTGCCGCTGAAGATGACAAAAGGCCCTGTCGGGAAGGGAGACGTATGAAAACTGTTACCATCTACACTGACGGGGCCTGCTCCGGCAACCCCGGCCCCGGAGGCTGGGGTGCTATTTTACTGTACGGCGTCCACCGACGGGAGCTTTCCGGCGGCGAGGCCCAGACTACCAACAACCGCATGGAGCTCACCGCCGTCATAAAGGCGCTGGAATGTCTCAAAGAGCCCTGCGTTGTGGAGCTGTGGAGCGATTCCAAATACGTCATCGACGGATTGTCCAAGGGCTGGGCCAAATCCTGGCGGGCCCGAGGCTGGGTGAAGTCGGACAAAAAGCCCGCCCTGAATCCGGACCTGTGGGGCCGGGTGCTGGAGCTGGCGGAGATCCACAGCCTCCGCTATCACTGGGTCAAGGGCCACGCGGAAAACGAGTATAATAACCGCTGCGACGAACTTGCAGTAGCACAGAGCAAAAAGTACCAGTGACCACCCGGGGGGCCTCCTCTGCCCCGGCGACGGATTTTGACAGCCTTCGGGGAAAATTGGGAATTCGTTTACAGATCGTTTACACTCCCGTCATGAATCTGTTATTTTTATTGGGTATTGTATTCTCAAGAGAATCGGTATTCGCCCAGTACCGGTTTGAACCCTCCTTATCAATACTGCGAAAGGCACCGCCCACGGCGGTGCCTTTTGTCATTGCCTCCCTTGCAAAGCGGGAGGGTTGAGAGTAAGATAAAGGCAAATCAAAACCATGGAAAAAACGGAGGGATTTTATGAAAGACGGCTTTATCTCCGTTGCCTGCGGCTCCCCCAGGATCCGTCTGGCCGACTGCAACTATAACGCCGAGCAGACCTTCACCATGATGCGTGCCGCGGAAAAGGCGGGGGCCAAGGTGCTGGTGCTGCCGGAGCTGGGACTGACCGGATACAGCTGCGGTGACCTATTCTATCAGGACACCCTGCTCCAGGGCGCCGAACAGGCCCTGGCCACCGTGCTGGAGGCCACCCGCAATCTGGAGCTGCTCACCGCCGTGGGCCTGCCGGTGCAGGTCGACAACAATCTGTATAATTGCGCAGCAATTATACAAAAAGGAGAGATCCTGGGCCTGGTTCCCAAGACCTATCTGCCCAATTACGGGGAATTTTACGAAAAGCGCCAGTTTGCTCCCGCCCCGGACGGAGAGCCGTTTTATGTAAATGGCCTCTGCGGCCAGACGGTGCGCTTCGGTGCCCGGCAGCTGTTCTGGTTCAGCGAGCTGCCGGAGCTGGTGGTGGGCTTTGAGATCTGCCAGGATCTGTGGGCTCCGGAGGCGCCCTCCGTGGCCATGGCCCGGGCGGGGGCTACCATTATCGGCAACCTCTCTGCCAGCAATGATCTGATCGGCAAGGACGCCTATCGCCGCCAGCTGGTGACCATGCAGTCGTCCAAGCTGCTGTGCGGCTATGTCTACACCAGCGCCGGCGAGGGGGAGTCCACCGCCGACCTGGTGTTCGGCGGCCATGAGATGATTGCCGAAAACGGCGCGCTGCTGGGGGAAAAGCGCTTTGAAACGGGCCTGCTCCTATCGGAGATCGACGTGAGCAAGATCAGCTATGAGCGCCGGCGCACCCAGGCCCTGGGCGAAGGGCCCGCGCTGACGGGCAGCATGTTCTCCCTCACCGTCTCCCCCACCAAGCTGACCCGCTATGTGGCTCCCGCCCCCTTCGTGCCTGAGGACCGGGCTGACCGGGACGCCCGCTGCCGGGAAATTCTGCTGCTGGCCTCCCTGGGTCTGAAGCAGCGGCTGGAGCACACCGGGGCCAAGACCGCCGTGGTGGGCCTCTCCGGCGGGCTGGATTCCACCTTGGCGGTGCTGATCACGGCCCTGGCCCTGCAGATGCTGGACCGGCCCATGACGGATATTCTGGCGGTGACCATGCCCTGCTTCGGCACCACCGACCGTACCCGCAACAACGCCGTGGTGCTGGCGGAGAAGCTGGGGGCCACTTTGAAGACCGTGGATATCGCCCAGACCGTCCGCAGCCATTTCAAGGACATCGGCCACGACCCGGATGACCACTCCGTCACCTATGAAAACGCCCAGGCCCGGGAGCGCACCCAGGTGCTGATGGATCTGGCCAACGACACCGGCGGCATCGTCATCGGTACCGGGGATCTCAGCGAGCTGGCGCTGGGCTGGTGCACCTATAACGGCGACCATATGAGTATGTACGGTGTCAACGCCTCTATTCCCAAGACCCTGGTGCGGCACCTGGTAGGCTATCTGGCCCGGGACAACGCCCAGAAGGACGAAGAGCTTAAAGACGTGCTGGAGGATATCCTGGATACCCCCGTCTCTCCTGAGCTGCTGCCCGCCACCCAGGGGAACATCAGCCAGCGGACGGAGGATCTCATCGGGCCTTATCAGCTCCACGACTTTTTCCTGTACTATATGCTTCGCTGGGGCTTTGGCCCGGCCAAGATCCTGCGCCTGGCGGAGTACGCCCTGGGCGACACCTACAGCCGGGAGGTCATCCTCAAGTGGCTGAAGGTCTTTTACCGCCGCTTCTTCTCCCAGCAGTTCAAGCGCAACTGCCTGCCCGACGGGCCCAAGGTGGGATCCGTGGCCCTGTCCCCCCGCGGCGACTGGAGAATGCCGTCGGATGCGGCCTGGGCACTGTGGCGCAGCGAGCTGGAGAAGCTCTAAGGCGGGAACGGGAACAGCCGGGGGCCGGCCGCCTCAATGGGGCCGGCGGAAACTGTCAAAAAGCGTTTGCTTTTTAATTTAAACAGGAGGAATGCAATATGAGAAAGAACTTTGGAGCCAAGCCTGTTTTTTTCCCCATGCCGGTGCTGATCGTAGGTACTTACGGCGAGGATGGAACACCTGATGCCATGAATGCGGCCTGGGGCTGCCTCTGCGCCCCCAATCAGCTGTCGCTGTTTCTGAGTGCCGGCCACCGGACGGTGAAAAACCTTCTGGCCAAGGGGGCCTTTACCGTGAGCATGGCCACCGCCAAGGAGCTGGTGCCGGCGGACTATGTGGGCATGGTCTCTGCCAACGACGTGCCCGACAAGCTGGAAAAGACCGGCTGGCACCTGCACAAGAGCGAGTTTGTGGACGCTCCCGTCATTGAGGAGCTGCCCCTGACCCTGGAGTGCAGGCTGGTGCGCTACGATCCTGAGACCACCCAGCTGGTGGGCGAGATCGTAAACGTCAGCGCCGAGGAGTCCGTTTTGGGCGAAAAGGGCCAGGTGGACCCGGCGCTGCTGGATCCCATCTGCTACGATTCCGAGAACAGCCAGTACCTGCGCCTGGGCGAGGTCGTGGGTAATGCCTTCCGGGACGGGGGCGCGCTGAAGTAAAAGGCTTGCTTAAAGCAGAAAAGAACAGTCCGCACCGCCTGTAAAGGCGGTGCGGACTGTTTATTGTTTTCGGCGGCTGGGCTTGCGCATCCGTCTCCCGGAGCAGGGCCTCCTCTTTTTTCAACCCTTATTTTTTCAGCGGCACTGTGAAGATGAAGCGGGTAGATGCGGCGTCGCTTTCCGCGTGCAGGGTGCCTTTATGCTCTTGGGCGATGGCCGCGGCAATGGAAAGACCCAGGCCGAAGCCCTTCTTCTCCCCTCGAGACACGTCCGCCCGGTAAAAACGCTCAAAAAGCCGGCTTAGCTGCTCAGGCGGGATGGGCTCGCCCTGGTTGGCGACGGTCAGCCGGGCGCTGCGCTCGGCCTTCTCTAGGGTCAGGACAATGGCCGTGCCCTCCCGGCCATACTTCACGGCGTTGTCCAGCAGGATAGAAATAAGCTGCTTTAAGCGCTTGGCGTCCCCCTGAATGGTCAGATCCGGGGTGATGGCGTCTTCCAGGGCCTTTCCCGCCTCAAAGGCCACCGGCTCGAACAGCAGCGCGCAGTCCGTGGCCAGGTCCGACAACGATACGGAGACGAAGGTGATGCTGGGGCCCATGTTATCCGCCCGGGCCAGGGTCAGCATATCCTCCACCAGGGCCTTCATCTGGGTGGCCTCGGAGTGGATATTGTCCGTCCAGCGCTCCAGCCGGGGGTCCAGGGGCTGGGAGCGCATCAGCTCGGCGTTGGAGAGGATAACGGTCAGGGGGGTCTTCAGCTCGTGAGAGGCGTCGGCCAGAAAGCGGTACTGCTGCTGCCAGGCCTTTTCCACCGGGCGGGTGGCCCAGCGGGCCAGCAGGATGGTCACCACCAGCAGCACTGCCAGAGTGACGAAGGCAATCTGAAAAAAGGAGGTGACCAGATTGCTGATGGCCGCCTCCTCGGCGGAAATGTCTACAAAGGCGATGCGCGCATAAAGGGGCGTCTCCATGCGCAGATAGCGCAGGTGGTAGCGGCCGATCGTGCCCTCGGTCCGATTCTGGGCCAGGCACTCGGAGAGGATGTGGGCCAGCTCCTCTGTATCCTGGAGATTGGCGTAGGTGCCCCCGGTGACGTAGGCAGTGTTATGGCTGCCCCACAGCTCCACGGTGAAATAGGGCAGCTTGACTTGGTTGCCGCCGAACAGGGTCTCCTGGTCGTCGGCAAAGCGGTTATCCTGGGTGATGACCCGCTGGAGCACCGCCTGGCTGTTGCGCTGGATGCTGGAGCGGGCCACGGCGTGGACTGAGACAAAGATCCCCGTCAGGACCACGGTGATGAGCAGCATACACACCGCCACAAATTTCAAACGCAGTTTTCGGATCATGCTGCGTTCCCCTCCCTTTTGTGTGTGCCTTCTATTTTTCCGCCGGCCGATCCTCCGGCACTTCCAGGCAATACCCCACCATGCGGATGGTCTTGATCTTCACCCGGGAACGGAGGTGGTCCAGCTTCTTGCGCAGAAAGGAGATATACACCTCCACATTATTGTCCTCCGCATCGGATTCATAGCCCCAGATCTTCACCAGCAGCATCTCCTTGGTGATGATCTGGTGCTGGTTGAGCATCAGCAGCTCCATCAGGTCGTATTCCTTCCGGGACAAGCGCACGCTCCGCTCGCCGCAGGAGAGGGTGAAGCTGGCCTTGTCTAGCTGCAGATCCCCGCAGTGGAGGCAGTCAGTGCTGCGCAGCTCCGGCTGGCGCCGGCACAGGGCCCGGACGCAGGCGGTGAGCTCCCGGGGCTCAAAGGGCTTGGTCAGGTAGTAGTCCGCGCCGCAGTCCAGCCCCTCTACCTTGTCGGATACCTCCGACCGGGCAGTGAGCATCAGCACCGGTGTGGACACCCCGGCTGCCCGCAGCCGGCGCACGGCGTCAAAACCGCTGAGCCGGGGCAGCATCACATCCATGATGATCACATCGTAAATGGAAGAAAGGGCGTTGTCCAGACCGGATTCCCCGTCGTTGGACACATCGGCGGTGTAGCCGCTCAGCTCCATCAGATCCCGGAGCGTGGCGGCCAGACGTTTTTCATCTTCCACAATCAAAACGCGCAAGGGGGTACCTCCTTTTGGTGCGGGCAGAGCGGGCGGGAAAGATTCCGGCCCGCCCGCCAGGGTTGCTTTGGCCAGGGGATCAGGAATCCCCAGGGGCGGAAGCCAGACCATCCTGCGCCACGGAGAGCAGCGTCTCCAGCGTCGCGGAGGTCATGATATAAATGGTGGTATCGTCATCCATGCGGACGTAGCAGCCCGTCCCGTCGGCAGATTTGCTGCCCACATAGAGCGTCAGGGTCTGCTCGGCCCCTTTGTCATCCAGATAGATCACCTGGATGGTGGCCGTGGGCGTCTCCAGGCTGCACAGGCTTACCGCCTTGTCCGAGGGATCAAAGTCCGCGCAGCTGTCCAGGCTGAGAGCGGAAAGGGCCGTCACCACATCCTGGGCGTCGTCGGTCACATCCGTGCCGCCGCTGTACCAGTGGACCTCGGTCTCGGTCTCATCGCCCTCCGGGGGCTTGTCGGCAGCGGTCAGGGAGGTCTCTGCGGTGCCGGAGATCTGGATGCTCACCAGCTTCTCCTCCGTCAGGGCGGGCAGCTCGGGCAGATCCATCATGTTATAGATGCCCAGATCCAGCTGATCCCGCAGGGATCCATCAATAATATACACCGTGGATTCGTCGCCGTCCAGCAGCAGATAGCAGCTTTTCCCGTCAGTGGTGTCCCGGCCCAGCTGATAGAGGGTGGCGGTGCCGTCGGCGTGGGTGGCGGTCAGGGTGCGGCTGGGTTCATCCAGTCCATAGGATTCCAGGGTGTCCCCGTGGGTAATGGTCTGCTGGGGCGTCAGGGAGGACAGTGTCTCCAGCAGCTGCCCGGGATAGGCGGGATCCAGGGGGAAGTCCGGGTTGCCCGTCCAGTACCAGTTGCCGTTTTCATCCGGGGCCAGGGAGATGGTGGTGTCTTTATTTTTCCAGTCCAGAGCCGTCACGTCGTCCGTGCCGGAGAGGACTTCGCCAGCATGGGCGTTGTCCTGGTCTGTGGTCTCGGCGTCCGAGCTGCAGGACTTGACCGCCAGCAGGACCGCGATCAGTACGGCCAGAATCCCCAGAGTAATGAGCAGCATACGTTTTTTTTGGTGAATCATGGAAAAGTCATCCTTTCTTGTCAGAGTTTGCGGCGGCGCAGCCACCGGACCAGGCCGGTGATCAGCAGCGCCCTGTGCCGTTGGGGCCCAGAAAGCCGAATAGCTGACCGGATTCTACGGTAAAGCTCAGCTGATCCACCGCGCAGTGGTTACCGTAGCGCTTTACCAGGTTTCGAACTTCCGTCATGAAAATAACCTCCCAGGAAGAACTTCGGGAAAATGAGGTGTGGTTATTATACGGGGAGGGCCTTAAAAAAAGCTGAAAGTCCTGCCAGACAGCGACTTTACAATTTGTTCACGGTTTTTCAAGGTTATTTTTAGGATGATCGGATATCTTAAAAGTACCCTCTCGCGGGGAAGCCGTCTCACCCTGGACGGCGGATTCCATTTTTCTTCTTTTTTCTCTGAGGAAAGCGGCACGCGGTTTTGCGTGCCGCTTTCCTCGTACTCAGGGACACAAGCGCCGGCTTGCGGCCTTTTTTGCCCGGCAGATGGGGAAAAAGCGGGATAAATTTTGCGTTTGCCCTTGCAAACTCTCGCTAAAATTGCCTATAATAAGAGAAAATACGCCCCGGCGAAATGCCGGAGGCGGCAAACGTGAAACGATCTCATTTTCTTGGAGGAACAACTTTGTGAGAGGTGTACACAGCACGGTGGATGATCTCCGCCGCAACGTATTTACAGAAGTGGCCCGCCTGGCCTACGAGGGGGGCGACTTTACCCAGATCGACCGGATCCCCTATAAAATTGTACCG
>JAHHSB010000110.1 GCA_020025415.1 Oscillibacter sp.
GGGAAGGAATTTCATCATCAGCGGGATATAGGTCAGCGCAAAGGCCGCCGAAGCAAGCCATGCCCCCGCCTTTTTCCGCCGGGCAGGGATAACAAGGCCCAGCAGCACACCCATGGCGCACAGGCAGATCTTCAGCAGGGCCATATCCTTCCAGCCGCAGCCCTTGATGTACTCGTCGGCCGCACGGAGCAGTCTGTTCATAGGCGATCCTCCCGTATCTTTATTGAAGTTGGGGACATGATACCATATTTTTTTTGAAAAGGAAAGCCCTGCCGGAAAAACTTCGGCGGGGCTTTCCTTTTTTTATTATAATTTGGCCACGATCCGGCGCTTATACTCCAGGAACTCCGGGCTCAGGCGGAAATCCTCCGGCCGGGGCTTGGGCTCCCGGATGACGATCTCCTCGGTGATCCGGCCCGGCCGGCCGGTGAGCAGGCAGATCCGGTCAGAGAGGACGATGGCCTCATCGATGTCGTGGGTGATGAACAGGGTCGTCAGGCGAATCTGCTCCATCACCTGCAGGTACCACTGGTGCATGGCCGTCTTGGTCAGGGTATCCAGGGCCGAGAAGGGCTCATCCAGCAGTGCCACATTGTGGGAGAACAGATACGTCCGCAGCAATGCCGCCCGCTGGCGCATGCCGCCGGAGAGCTGGGCAGGATACCGCTTTTCCGTTCCGCTTAGGCCAAACTGCTCAAACAGCGCCGCTGCCTGCTTCCGGGCCTCCGGCTTTTTGACCCCTTTCAGGATCAGGGGCAGGGCCACATTGTCCTCCACCGTCCGATAGGGCAGCAGCAGGTCCTTCTGGAGCATATAGCTGATCTTGCCCGGGCGGCCGGTGATCTCCTCCCCGTCCAGAAAGACCTGGCCGGCGTCAGGCTGGAGCAGGCCGGAGATGATATTGAACAGCGTGGTCTTTCCCCCGCCGCTGATCCCCAGCAGGCTCACCAGCTCTCCCTGGCGCAGGCTCAGGGAAATATCCCGCAGCACCGCCTGGTCTCCAAAGGATTTGCTGACACCCCGTACCTCCAGCTTTTCCATGCTTACGCCGCCGGCAGATAGTCGTTGGTAAAGCCGGTGTTCTCAGGGATGGCCTCGGCAGTCAGGTTGTTTTCGCTCAGCCAGTTGTAGAAGGCGTTCCAGCGGTCGGCGTCAAACACGCCCCACTGGGCGGCATCGGCGGTGTACTTGTCGGCCAGATACTCCTGGCTGGCCACCACCAGATCCCGGCTGCCCTCCAGCTCGGGACAGGCCTCCAGCAGGATCTCGGCGGCTTCGTCCGGGTTCTCCTGGGCATAGACATAGCCCTTAGACAAGGCGCTCAGGAAAGCCTTGGCGGTGTCGGGGTTCTCCTCCAGGAAGCTGTTATTGGCGATGATCACAGGGGTGTAGTAGTCAAACACCGGGTCGATGTCGGAGAAAGCGAAGTAGTCAGTGTCCAGATCGGCCACCTGGCAGGCGATGCCCGCCCAGGCATAGTAGATCCAGATGGCATCCACAGACTTGCTCTGAAGCGCAGAGACCTCGTCGGTCACCGTGGAGGGGATGAGCTCCACCTTGGAAAAGTCGCCGCCATCGGCTTCCACCACATTTTTCATCATAGCTTTCTCTACAGCCATGTCCCAGGTGGCATACTTCTTGCCCTCCAGGCCCTTGGGGGTATCCATACCCTCGCCGGCCCGGGAGATGATGCCGGAGGTGTTGTGCTGGATCACTGCCGCCACGGCGGTGATGGGCAGGGCATTCTCCCCGATCAGTGCAGGGGCCATGGTATCCTGGAAGGACACGCCGAACTGGGCCTTGCCGGAGCCCACCAGCATCTCAGCGCCGTCATCGGGGGGTTGCACCACTTCCACGTCCAGCCCGGCCTCTTCAAAATAGCCGTTGGCCAGGGCCGCATACAAGCCCGTGTGGTTGGTATTGGGGGTCCAGTCCAGCACGAAGGTCACCTTGGTCAGCTCCTCATCGCCGCCGGATTCCCCGGAGGCAGAGCCATCCGAGTTGGTAGAGCCGCAGGCGCACAGCGCCAGGGTCATGGTCAGGGCCAGCAGGGCCGCCAGCATTTTCTTTGCAAATTTCATGTTCATTTCTCCAATCATTCCATTTTGGGCTGTAAAGTAAAATGAAAGTTGAGAACCCCTCAGGCCTTCTGGTACGAGGTTTTACCGCAAGCGCAAAGTACCCCCGCCATCAGCAACTGGTGTACCAGCTTCGCCCTGATATTTCAAAACATTGCTGTACAGCTCATTCCGGCACTCAATTTCAACTCTGGCCGAGTGGCGCGCCGATGAAACTGTCGTTAAAATACAGGGCAAAAAATACTACCGATGGCTTATTCCGGGCAGTGAGACGCGCTTTGTCCTCGGTTCCCATCTCGGCCCCCGCAGGAACAGCCCGCAGGCTTTTACCACACCGGAAGCCGTGAAGCCCACGGGGACTCCGCAGGCCATTGTGAGCGGCCGCTGCTTTGCCTGCCAGATGCCAGTTAAGACGCTGCATGGGGTCCGGCACATCCGCGCAGAGAGCTTCCACGATGATATTACCAGCAGCCTCATTTCCATGTTCATCTTCTTCTGCAGCTTCGTCCGCTCCCCCATTTCGCTTTGAACAGCCTTGCTCCAGCGCAGTGCGCCGGCCTCAGGCCATCCCAAAAGCGCAAACGGGAGCTTCTGCTCCTTGCGCAGCCAAATTGGCTGATTTCGGGTTCTATTTTTTCATCTTTACTTTACAGAGCCTTCCATTTGTTCTGTCTTTGGTTCCTGCCCCAGATACCGATAGGGCATACATTTGCGCTGCAGGAAATCCACCAGCGCCATCAGCACCAGACTGATGGCAGAGATCAGGAAGATCACTGCAAACATCTTGTCAAAGGCATAGGCCTTTTTCACCCGGGTCATATACACGCCCAGGCCGCCGAAGCCGCCCAGCCACTCGGAGATCACCGCCCCCACCACCGAGTAGGCAGCGGCGATGCGCACCCCGGAGAAAAACTGGGGCAGAGCCGAGGGGCACTTGATGTGCCGGAAGATCTGCCAACGGCCCGCACCCATAGAGCGCAGCAGGTAGATGTAGTCCCGATCCACCGAGCGGAAGCCGTCCAGCAGTCCCACGGTGACGGGGAAAAAGGTGGCAATGACGATGAGGATGATCTTGGGGGCCATCTCATAGCCGAACCACAGCACCAGCAGCGGCGCGATGGCCACCGTGGGAATGGTCTGGGTCAATACCAACAGCGGATAGATTGCCCGGTAAAGCACCTCAAAACTATCCATGACCACAGCGAACAAGAATCCCAGCCCCAAGCCCAGGCCCAGGCCGATAAACGCCTCCTGCAAGGTGATCTTGGCATTTTCCATCAAGGCGGGAAAATCCGTTACGAAGGCCTTCACCACATCCAAGGGGGAAGGCAGCATATAGCCGGGCACCATGCCCGAAGCACAGATCAGCCCCCATACCGCCAGCAGCAGCACAATGGCCGCTGCCGCCGGGCCCTTAGCCCTGATGGTGCTTTGTAACCTTCTTGTCAATGGTCAGGATCTCTCCTTCCGGCCGGTAGGTCACCTTGATATAAGCGGACACCGAAGGAGCGCCGGCCCGAATGGCCACATGCTGGCACTCCTTGACAATATCCATCAGCTGATCGTAGTCCTCCCCCTCAATGGTGGTCTCAAAAGGCCCCACATAGTAGTGCAGGCCCGTGCTTTTGATGTAGTCGATCACCTCGTCCACAATGCGGACCAGCTCCTCGTCATTGGCCGCCTGGGGCAGCGTCTGAATCGCAACGCTTGCTTTCACTGTCTGTTCCTTCCTTTCCTGGTTTTAAAAATTAAAAACAGCCCCCACCGGATGCCGGCAGGGGCTGTTGACGTCTACCCTCGTACGCATGGTAAACCATCACGCTTATACTTCCTACGCTGGCATAATCCAGATCAGGTGTAAGGGTCACAGATCACCATCTGTATCTCAGCCCGTCTGCGGGCTCCCCTGTTTTCAGCTATTTACTTTACTCGCCTTTTTCTCGCTTGTCAAGCAAAAAGCGACTTACTGTTCCACCTTGTGGAACACGTGAGGCGTCTCCTCCCCGTGCAGGACGCGCAGCGCGCCCATGGCCAGGGAGAGCATCTCGTTCTCACCGGGATAGACATAAATCGGGCACAGATAGGCCAGGCGCTCCTTGATCAGGCCCACGAAACGGTCAGAGTGGGCGATGCCGCCGGTGAGCAGGATGGCCTCCACATCGCCGTTGATAACGGGGAACTCCCGCGCAATGTTGCAGGAAATGTTCATGGCCATGGCCTCAAAGACCATCTTGGCATGCTCGTCACCGGCGTCGATCATCTTCTCCACCTCCCGGGAATCATTGGTCCCCAGGTGAGAAGTCAGACCCCCCTGGCTCTTGAGCATCTTCATGACGGTCTTTTCATCCAGGTGCTCGGCAAAGATTTTGTGGACAAAGGGTGCCATGGGCAGCGCGCCGGCGCGCTCGGGGGTGAAGCAGCCCGTCTCGTCGTTGAGGACGTCGATAATCCGGCCCTTGTGGTGCAGGTTCACGGTAAAGCCGCCGCCCAGGTGGGCCACCACCACGGAGATGTCCTCATACTTCTTGCCATGCTCCTTAGCGTACTTGATGGCGGTAGCACGGGTGTTCA
>JAHHSB010000111.1 GCA_020025415.1 Oscillibacter sp.
CGCCATCGGCTCCTGCCTGCGTAAGGAATATACCTACCGGATCTATAACTCCCGGTTCAAGAACCCATTTTATGTAAATCGCGCCTATTTTTATCCCAAGCGCCTGGACGAGGAATTCCTCAACCGGGCGGCGGGGCAGTTTGTGGGGACCCACGATTTTGCGGCGGTTCGCAGCGTGGGGACAGAGACCCGCTCCACCGTGCGCACCATCTATTACTGTCAGGTGGAGCGCAAGGGAGATTTGCTGGAGCTGAAGGTCTGCGCCAACGGTTTTTTGTATAATATGGTACGAGCCATCACCGGCACGGTGCTCTATGCCGCGGAGGGAAAGTTTGCCCCGGAGGAGATCCCGGCGATCCTGGAAAGCCGGGACCGCCGGCTGGCAGGACCTACGGTGCCGCCGGGAGGATTGTATCTGACAAGACTTTGGTATGAGGATGAACGGCTCAATGGATGATTTGCAAAGAGAAGACAACCAGCCCCAGAGCCCTGCGCCCCGGAAAAAACACCGCCTGCTGGGCCTGGTGATCACGCTGGTGGTGGTGCTGGCAGTGGTGATGCTGGCGGCCTATCGGGACGGGACCGGCCTGGATGTACTGCGCCGGTATTTCCGTTACGGAAGCTCCGCCGCGGTGGAGACCACGGGCTACACTTACGAGGCGGACTCCAGCAATCGCTTCGGCCTGTTGGGAGACAAACTGGTGGTGGTGTCCAACACCATGCTGCGAGTTCTGGCCGATGACGGGACGGAGGTTTACAACCTGCCGGTGAGTATGCAGTCGGCGGCGTTGTCTGTGGGCGGCGGGTACGCCGCGGCAGTGGATATCGGCGGCAGCGAACTGGTGGTCGTGGATCAGAAGGGGGAGGTGCTTACCCTCACCGCCGAGGAGGGGGAGCCCTTTTTGGCCGCGACCCTCAACTCCAACGGCTATCTGGCTGTGACCCAGGGAAAAAAGAACTACAAGTGTTCCGTATCCGTTTACGACGATAAGATGCAGCTGGTATTCACCTTCAACTCGGCCCAGCGCTTTGTCCTGGACGCCGTGGTGACGGAGAATAACCGCAGCCTGGCCGCCGTGACCATGGGGCAGGAGAACAGCGAGTTTGTCAGCAATATTGTGCTTTATGACCTGGACGATACGGAGCCTAAGGCTGATTTCAGCATTCACGATGGCCTGGTACTGGCTATGGGCCAGGTTTTCGGCCGGCTGGCTGCCGTTTCGGACAACTGCCTGACCTTTGCCGACACCAGCGGCGAGATCAGGGCCACATATGACTATACCGGCCAGTACCTGCGGGAGTATGACCTGCGGGGAGACAGCTATGCGGTGGTGCTGCTCAATCGCTACCGCTCCGGCAGCGTGGGCCGCCTGGTGACGGTGGATGAAGACGGCGAGGAGATCGCCCAGCTGGATGTGCGCAGCGAGGTGCGCAGCTTGTCCGCGGCGGGGCGTTATATCGCTGTGCTTTACGCCGATCAGCTGGTGATCTATACCCAGGAACTGGAGGAGTATGCCATTCTCTCGGGCGTGGATTCCACGAAGAGCGTGCTGATGCGCAGCGACGGATCGGTAGTGCTGGTGGGTTCCCGGGAGGCTACGCTCTACGTACCCTGAGGGGAAATTCACAAAACGTTTACAGGCAGGGAGGTAGCCAGACTTGAACAGTGCTGTTATAATAGACGTTATTGTTGCCGCGCTGCTTGTCATTGCCGTGATCGCCGGGGCCAGGCGGGGACTGTTCCGCACCCTGGCCGGACTGGTGATCGTGGTGGTGGCTCTGGTGGGCGCGGGACTGCTGGCGGATCTGTTTACCGCTCCGGTGACCCGGGTGGTGCAGCCGGTCATTGTAGGGCATTTTGAAAAGAAGATCGACGAGGCCGTGACCGAGCCAGAACTGCCTTCGGCAGACACGGACGAAACGGAAAAGGAGGATGAGGGGCCGCAGGAGCTGCTGGATAAACTGGCAGCCAGCCAGCTGCTCCAGGCTTTGGGAGTAGATGAGGCCCTCTCCGGTTCCCTGGCCCAGCAGGCCCAGGAGACGGTGCACAATACCGGCATATCCATTGCCTCCGCCGTGGCCCAGGCAATGGCGGAGTCGGTGATCCACGCGGTGCTGTTCGTGGTGTTTTTTCTGCTGCTGTTGGTGGTACTCAATCTGGCGGCCAAGGCGATAGACCTGCTTTTGAAGCTACCGGGGCTGCACTTTTGCAACCGCCTGGGCGGCGCGGCCGTGGGTCTGGTGGAAGGGGTACTGCTGCTGTTTCTGGCCATCTGGGCCCTGCGGCGGCTGGGGGTGGCCTTTGATACCGATACGGTCAACGCTACGTATTTGCTTCGCTTTTTTGCCCGGAGAAGTCCGTTGGATCTTCTCACGTTTTTATGATCATCTGGAGGGAATTACATGCAGCCGACACTCTGCAGTAAATGTAAGAAGAATATCGCCGTTGTCTTTATCTCCCGTATGGAGGGGGACCGGACGATGAACGAGGGGCTTTGCCTCAAGTGCGCCAAGGAACTGGGGCTGCCCCAGGTGGATGAGATGATGAAGCGCATGGGGATCTCTGACGAGGATCTGGATAACCTCAATTCGGAGATGCTGCAGGCCTTCAACGGCGTAGAGAATATCGAGGACCTGCCCGGCGGGGACGAGGGCGGCGAGGAGGAAGAAGACGGCAAGACCGCCACGTTCCCCTTCCTCAACCGCCTGTTTTCCGGCGAGCCGGCTCCCCGGGAAGAGGGGGATCCGGGTTCCGCCGGACAGGACTCCCGAGAAAAGGATCGCAAGGGGGACAAGAGCCCCAAGCGCAAGTATCTGGAGAATTACTGCATCAACCTGTCCCAGCGCGCCAAGGAAGGCAAGCTGGACGCGGTCGTCGGCCGGGAAGAGGAGATCGAGCGGGTGGTGCAGATTTTGAACCGTCGGCAGAAGAACAACCCCTGCCTGATCGGTGAGCCCGGCGTGGGAAAGACCGCCATCGCCGAGGGACTGGCCCAGCGGATTGCCTCTGGCAACGTGCCCTTCAAGCTCCGGGATAAGGAGGTCTACCTCTTGGACCTGACCGCCCTGGTAGCGGGCACCCAGTTCCGGGGCCAGTTCGAGTCCCGGATGAAGGGCCTGATCGATGAGGTCAAGCGCCTGGGCAATATCATTCTCATGATTGACGAGGTCCACAATATCGTGGGCGCCGGCGACGCTGAGGGCAGCATGAACGCCGCCAATATCTTGAAGCCCGCTCTGTCCCGGGGCGAGATCCAGGTCATCGGCGCTACTACTTTCAACGAGTACCGCAAGAGCATCGAAAAGGATACCGCTCTGGAGCGGCGCTTTCAGCCGGTGACGGTGAACGAGCCCTCCATTGAGGATTCCATCAAGATTCTCAAGGGCATCGCCCATTATTACGAGACGTATCACGGCGTGAAGATGTCCGACGGGATCCTCCGCCAGGCGGTCCTGCTCAGCGAGCGGTATATCACTGACCGCTTCCTGCCGGATAAGGCCATCGACCTGATCGACGAGGCCTGCTCCGACCTGAATCTGAAAGATCCGGATATCTCCCGTCGCATGGAGATCCAGCGGGAGCTGGACGACTATGGAAAAGAGCGGACCATGCTGGAGGAACAGGCCTCCCAGGAGGGGGCCGAGCCGGACTATGAGCGCATGGCATTTCTGAAGAGTAAAGAACTTCAGCTTAACACTGAGCTTCAGACCTTGCTGGAAAAGGGTGACCCCCAGCTGACCATGGAGAATCTGGCCCATGTGATTGAGCTGTGGACCAAGATCCCTGCTTCCCGCATTCGGGAGGAGGAGTTTCAGCGCCTGTCCCAGCTGGATAGCCGCCTGAAGCAGCACATCGTGGGTCAGGATCAGGCCATCGCCGCCGTCACCGCCGCCGTGCGCCGCAATCGAGTGGGTATCAGTCCCAAGCACAAGCCGGTGAGCTTTATCTTTGTGGGCTCCACCGGCGTGGGCAAGACGGAGCTGGTCAAGCAGCTGGCCCTGGACCTGTTTAACACGCCGGACGCCCTGATCCGGCTGGATATGTCGGAATTTATGGAAAAGCACTCCGTGTCCCGGATCGTGGGCTCGCCCCCGGGCTATGTGGGCTATGACGAAGCCGGGCAGCTGACGGAGAAGATCCGCCGCAAGCCCTATGCCGTCATCTTGTTCGACGAGATCGAAAAGGCTCACCCGGACGTGCTCAACGTGCTGCTTCAGATCCTGGACGACGGGGAGATTACCGATTCCCACGGGCGGAAGGTGAACTTTGAAAACACCGTCATCGTCATGACCTCCAACGCCGGCAGCTCCACGAAGGAGGGAACCGTGGGCTTCGGCCGTTCCGTCAGCGAACAGGATCGGGAGAAAGCCATGAAAGCCCTTCAGCAGTTCCTCCGTCCGGAGTTTATCAACCGGGTAGATGAGGTGATCTGCTTCAACCGCCTTACTGAGGAGAACTTCAAGGCTATCGCCCGGATCATGCTGGAGGAGCTGAAAACTTCTCTGGGTGACAAGGGAATTAACTTTACCTACGATGATGCGCTGCTGGACTGGCTGACGGAGAAATCCTACTCTCTGACCTACGGCGCCCGGAACCTGCGCCGCACCATCCAGAAGGAGCTGGAGGATTCC
>JAHHSB010000112.1 GCA_020025415.1 Oscillibacter sp.
GTCCCAGACCTATCTCTATGTGGCCAAAAACCCGGAAAGCGGCCTCACCAGTCCGCTGCCGGTACTGTTCTTGCTGCTGCTGGCGGTGGTAATCGTCATCAGTGTAATGATGAAATACACCATGCTGGGCCGCAGCATCTACGCCTTCGGCGGCGACGCCGTCTCCGCCAAGCGGGCGGGCTTCAACACGGTGTTTATCCAGATCTTCGTCTTTGTGCTCATGGGTTTCCTGGCGGGCCTGGGCGGCATGACCCGCACGGTGCTCACCGGCTCGTGCCAGCCTACTACCCTGGAGGGCTATGAGATGACCTGCATCGCTGCGGCGGTGCTGGGCGGCACCCGCCTCTCCGGCGGCGTGGGCACGGTGAAGGGCTCGCTGCTGGGCGTGCTGCTGATGATGATTGTCAGCAACAACCTGATCCTGCTGGGCATCCCCACCTACTGCTCCAAGTTTGTCACGGGCGTATTCATCATTCTGGGCATCGGCATCTCCTCCTACCAGGCGCTGCGCACCCAAAAGACCCTCAGCGTGTCCATTCTGGAGTCCGATGCGCCGATTCCGGCCGGGGAAAAGGAGGCGGTTAAACAATGAAGCTGTTTCATAAGAATCCGGCGGCCCGCCGCTTCGCCGACGCGGACACCATCCGGCTGCTCACCATTTTTGCGGCCTCCTTCCTGGTCATGAGCCTGCTGGAGCCAAACATCTTCTTCACCAAGCGGTATTTGATCTCCATGGCTTCCTCTTTCCCGGAGTACGGCATCCTGGCCTTGTCCATGATGCTGGCCATGATCAGCGGCGGTATCGACCTGTCGGTGGTGGCCACGGCCAACTTCTCCGGCATCCTGGCGATTCAGTTTTTGATCCGCTTCTACCCCGAGGGGGCGAGCACCATGACGACGGTGCTCTTTGGCCTGGCCGTTGTGGTCATCGCCATCGCTGTGGGTGCACTGTGCGGGCTGCTGATCGGCTTTTTGATTGCCAAGATCGGCATTCCCCCCATGCTGGCGACCCTGGGCGGCTCGGATCTGATCATGGGCGCCTCCCTGATTTTGACCAAGGGCTCCTCCGTCAACGGGATCCCCGCTTTCTTTGCTGAGGCCGGGACCAAGGTGCTCTTCGGCTTTCTGCCGGTGCAGGTGGTGATCTTTGCCATCTGCGCGCTGGTGGTCAGCTATGTGCTGGGTTACACCTCCTTCGGCATCAAGCTGCGGATGATGGGCTCCAACCCCACTGCCTCCCGCTTCTCCGGCATCAATAACTCCCGGATCCTGTTCACCTCTTATATGCTTGGCGGCATGCTTTCCGCCGTCTCCGGCCTGCTGATGATCAGCCGGGCCAACTCCGCCCGGGCCGACTACGGCAACTCCTATGTGATGCAGACCATCATCATCTGCGTCCTGGGCGGCACCAACCCCAACGGCGGCTTCGGCAAGGTGCGGGGCGTGGTCATCGCCATCTTGATTTTGCAGGTGCTCTCCTCCGGCTTCAACATGTTCCCCCAGATCAGCAACTTCTATCGCAACATCATCTGGGGCGCCGTGCTGATCCTGGTGGTGGTCTACAACCACCTGAGCGAGAATTACCGGATCAACAAGCTGGCCAAAACGGCCCAGAGCCAGTAAAAAAACCCGGCTTGCCGGGAACAACATACCCAACAACGCAAAACAAGGGCGGGGACGGCTGATAGCCGTCCCCGCCCTTGCTTTGTGTCTTCCGGGACCGGGCCCCAAGGCGGCCCGGTCTCAGCTGAGGATATATAAGTAGAAATTGTAGATGCCGTTGAGCACCTGCTTGCGGTTCATCTGGGTGCCCGCCTCGGTAAAGGCGGATTCCAGGGAGCCCGAGGCCCGCAGCACGGTGTTGTCAAAGCACCAGCAGATGGCCCGGGCCTGCTGCCGGGTAAAATCCGGGTACTGCGCCGCCAATTCGGCCACCTGCCCCTCGTCTACCCGGGTATCCAGATCCCGATAGGCGGCATAGGCATATAGGCTCACCACGGCGTTTTTGCGGGTCACAGGGGTGGAGGCGTCCAGGGAACGGACGGAGGGATCGATCAGGCCGTTTTCTCTGGCCCAGTGGACCGCCGCCCGGTAATCTCCCCGGGGCTGGGAAGACCCTGCGGGCAGGGCCGGTGCCGTCCCCACCTCCGGGGAGCCGCTGATCCGGTACAGGATGTCCAAAAACTCCGCATAGCTGCACGTCAGGTCAAAGCCGAACTGGGTGTCGGAAACGGGGTCCATGTAGCCGTTGCCGTAAACATAGTCCAGCGCGCCAAGGGAGAAGGTGTCCGGGATATCCGTAAAGGCATAGCCCGCCACCGCGGTCCCCTCCGATGAGGCGCCCAGCAGGGCGTGAGCGTAGTAATCGCTGTTGAGGATATCGGTGGAGACTCGGAACTGATCGGCGATTTCGCTCTGAATGGCCAGAAGCTCCTCCTCCACATCGGCCTCCTTCACCTCCGGGGAGAAGGTGCGGATGGAGCCGGTGGACGCGTCAAAGCCGAAGCGGGGGGTGACGAAGCTCTGGTCCGAGAGCACGGCGTAGTCCTTGGCGTCCGGGGAGAGGATATCCTTCCCCGCCAGCAGCCGGGAATCGTAGGGGAAGCCGAAGAGATTGAGCAGCGTGGGCAGGATGTCCACGGTGCTGCAATAGGTATCCACTGGGATGGACACGCCGGGCACATAGCATATGAAGCTGTTGCGGTACTTGCCGAAGGTGGTGTCCACCGGCTCGCCCGCCAGCTCGCTGTACTCCTCATCCGTCAGGCCGTAGGGATAGTGGTCGTTGGTGAGGACAATCACTGTCCGGTCGGCGATCCCGGCTTCCTCCAGCCGCTCCATCAGATATTCCAGCGCGTATTCCAGCTCCAGATTGGAAGAGAGATAGGCCTTGACCGTCTTGGAATAGGGCAGGTCATCCACGGCGCTTTTGTTCTTCAGGCTCATGGGGTTGTCCCAGTTATACTGGTAATGGCCGCTGAAGGTCATGTAGTAGGCGCAAAACTGCTTGCCGCTGTCAAGATAGTCATCCACCGACGCCTGCATCATCTCCAGGTCGGAGCTGGGCCAGTTGAGAGTGATGTCCAGCCCGTCCGTGGCGGATTGGAAGAGATAGCCCATATTGGGGTGGGTCACGTTGCGGGAGTAATATTCCCCGGTGTAGTTGTGATAGGCCCAGGCCTCAGCCCCCGCCGCCTGGAACACGTTGCCCAGGCAGAAAGGCAGGTAGTTGTTCTGGGAGGCATAGAAGCTGGCGGTGGACTTGTTCCGGGACAGGTCGGGGTAAAGCCCCATGCAGAAGGTGTATTCCCCGTTGGTGGTGTTGCTGGCGAAGGAGCCGAAGTAGTTGCGGAAAACAAAGCCGTTGGTGGACAGCTCGTAAAGAGCGGGGGTCCGCTCCTTGTCGATCATATAGGGGGAAAAGGATTCGGCACAGATGGTGATCAGGTTATAGCCCTGGAAGATGCCGGTGTAGTCGTTCTTTTTCGTGGGCTCCTGCCGGGAGAAGTAGGCATCCAGCGCCTGCAGGGTCTCGCTGTCCGTCTCCTCGGCCAGGGTGTCAAAGTCGATATCCAGCATATTGTAGCGGCGCATTTCCCCCTGGTCCAGCTGGACCTTTTCCCTGTCGCCCACGTAGCTGGCCGACACGTCATCTACAAAGCCGCTGAAGAGCAGGTGCTGGCACTCGATCCTGGCCGTGGAGAGTAGACCGATGTTCCGCACGCTAATCTCCGTGGAGGTATTGGGGTTTTGATAGAGCTGATAGACGGAAAAGGCGTTGGTGCTGTTGGCGGCCATGATGCCCACCGCCGCCAGGTGCAGGCCCACTACCAGCGCTCCGGCTCCAATCCGCAGGGGGCGGGTGCATTTTTCAAAGCGCAGGAGCACCCGTCCCCGCAGCACCAGAACGAACAGCGCCGCCTGGGGCAGCAGGAGCAGAAGGATCTGGGGCAGGGCCTTCCCGATGCTGTAAAACAGCTGCTGGCGGAAGTTGGTCACCGCTTCGGCGCCGAAGCTGAACTGCCAAAGAGACATGAACTCGCCGAAGATGGAGCTATATACAAATTGGATCTCAAAAAACAAGGTGATGGCGGTGCTGAGGGAGACAAACACGATCCGGTTTGTGCGCACCTGGAAGGCGGTGCTGAGTACGAACAGCAGGCAGCCCGCTGCCAGGGCAAACAGGCAGGGATAGATCATTCTGGTCGACAGCTCTCCATAAACGAAGCTGTGGAGCAAAAACTCCAGCAAAAGCGGGAGACCAGTACACACTGCAATCTCCCGCCAGCTGCGCTGCAGCCCCTCTTTGATTTCGGCTTTCATCTGCGTTATCCACTTCCAATCGATGGGATTTACGCCTATCTTACAACGACTTTACAAGTTTTTCAATATTCGACATCTTATTTTTTAAAATCCGGCCGCCCTGGGCAAAAAAAGGAAGACACAACGCAAGTTGTGTCTTCCTTTCTGTCAGGCATGACCCATTTAGATACACCATCGAAATACGAAAAATCGAGATTTCTTACCCTTTACCCCGGGGTTTTTAACAGCCCTTTAATTATTTTGCCAGGGTGCGCTTTTTCATGCAGCCGGGCTTTTTAGGGACTTTTTGTACAGTCCCTTTCTTGTTT
>JAHHSB010000113.1 GCA_020025415.1 Oscillibacter sp.
GCCCCAGATCGAGGTTACCTTCGATATCGACGCCAACGGCATCGTGAACGTCTCTGCCAAGGACCTGGGTACCGGCAAGGAGCAGCACATCACCATCACTTCTTCTTCCAACATGTCCAAGGAGGACATTGAAAAGGCCGTCAAGGAGGCTGAGCAGTATGCCGCCCAGGATGCCAAGATGAAAGAGGAGGTCGAGGTCCGCAACCAGGCCGACCAGATGGTCTATCAGGCTGAAAAGACCCTCTCCGAGATGGGCGACAAGATCCCCGCCGACGACAAGACCAAGGTCCAGGCTGGTATCGACAAGCTCAAAGAGACCCTGAAGGGCCAGGACGTGGCCGCCATCAAGGCTGCTACCGAGGAACTGACTCAGGCCTTCTATGCCGTGAGCGAGAAGCTCTATCAGCAGGCGAATCCCCAGGGCGGCCAGGGCGGTGCCCAGGATGGCCAGGGCGGTGCTGATGCCACCGGCCAGGGCCAGTATTACGACGCGGACTACAAGGTTGTGGACGAGGACGATCCCAACAAGCAGTAAAGGCAAATAAGGCAACGTGATGGGGGCAGGGGGACCTGTCCCTATTACGGATTTTTTCAGATCTGGCGGCCCCTTTGTCAAAAGGAGCCGCCTTCCCAAGGAGTAATGCTATGGCTGAGCAAAAACGAGATTATTACGAGGTGCTGGGCGTGGGCCGCAACGCCACAGAGGCGGAGATCAAAAAGGCCTACCGCAAGATGGCTAAGGAGAACCACCCGGACCTGCACCCCGGCGACACGGCGGCGGAGGCCCGCTTCAAAGAGGTCAACGAGGCCTATGAAGTGCTCTCTGATCCCGATAAAAAGGCCCGCTATGACCAGTATGGCCATGCGGGCGTAGACCCCAACTTCGGCGCCGGTGCCGGCGCCGGCGGCTTTGACTTCGGCGATCTGGGGGATATTTTCGGCAGCTTCTTCGGCGGCTTCGGCGGCTGGCGGACCAACCCCAACGCCCCCCAGCGGGGCGAGAGCATCCGCCAGAACGTCGCCATCAGCTTTGAAGAGGCGGCATTCGGCTGTGAAAAGGAAGTCACAGTGGACCGCGATGAGACCTGCGGCACCTGCCACGGAAGCGGCTGCGAGCCCGGCACCACGCCGGAGGTCTGCCCTGACTGCCACGGCACCGGCACGGTGCAGGTGCGCCGGCAGACGCCTATGGGCGTGTTTGCCACCTCCTCCCCCTGCGGCCGCTGCGGGGGCAAGGGCAAGATCAACCACCAGCCCTGCAAGGATTGCCAGGGCAGCGGCAGCGTGCGCAGCCGGAAAAAGATCAAGGCCTCCATTCCCGCCGGTATCGACGACGGGCAGACCATCTCTATCCGGGGCCAGGGCCACGCCGGCAAAAACGGCGGTCCGGCGGGTGACCTGCTGATCACCGTCACCGTCCGGCCCCACGAGCTGTTCCGGCGGGAGGGCACCAGCGTCTTGTGCTCGGCACCCATTACCTTCGCCCAGGCGGTGCTGGGCGCGGAGCTGGAGATCCCCACCATCGACGGCAAGGTGAAGTACACCCTGCCTGAGGGGACCCAGTCGGGCACTACCTTCCGCCTTAAGGGCAAGGGCATCCCCTCCATCAACGGTCGGGGCCGGGGCGATCAGTATGTGACGGTCTACATCGAAACGCCCCAGAACCTGAACAAGGAGCAGAAAGAGGCTCTGAAAAAGTTTGCCCAGACTCTGGGCGAGGGGAATTACGAAGAGAACAAGAAGTTCTTCCGGAAGTTTAAAAAGTAAGGGGGCATTCCATGTATCTGGCCGATTACCACACGCATTCCCGCAGGTCGCCCGATGCCGGCACCTCCATGGCGGAGATGGCCCAGGCGGCGGTGGCGGCAGGACTGGATGAGATCTGCTTTACCGACCATATCGAGGTCATGGATTGGCACACCCACGACCTGCGCTCTGCTCCCTATGACTGGACGGCACTGGAGCAGGAGTATCAGGCGGCCCTGGCGGCCCTGGATGGGAAGATCCCCATCCGATTGGGCATGGAGCTGGGGGAGGCCCCCTTCGACTTTGCCGAGACGGAGAAGATGATGGCCGGGGCTCCGGCGCTGGATTTCATCATCGGCTCTGTCCATGCTCTCAGCGCCCAGTACGGCCATGCGGACCTGTGCTTCAGCACGGGGCTGAGCGAGGAGGAGTGCCGCGAGCAGATCCGGAACTATCTGGAGCTGGTGTTGCAGCTGGCCAAGTGGGGCCAGTTCACCGTGCTGGGGCACCTGACGCTGCCGCTGCGCTATATGAATCAGAACCGCACCCTGCCTCCCGTCACCTTCGACGGCTTTGAAAGCGAGGTGGCTGAGATCCTGCGGACGCTGATCCAAAACGGCTGCGGCATCGAGCTCAACACCAACCGGGGCCACGATCCCCTGCCCGGGGCGAAGTGGCTGCGGATGTACCGGGAGCTGGGCGGCGAGATCATCACCCTGGGCTCTGACGCCCACAGCCCCCGCCACGTGGGCTGTGCCATCCGGGAGGGGCAGGCACTGCTGCGGGCGTGCGGCTTTACCCGGTTCTGCACCTTTGAAAAGCAAAAGGCAATTTTCCGCGACCTTTGAGCAAGCGGCGGTGGATTACGGTTGCAAATCCACCGCCGCTCCTTTACAATAAAACCAATCCAACCAAAAAGACAGGAGGAACGTGCCCTATGAACATTGCGCTGGGATGTGATCACGGCGGTTATACGCCGAAAGAGGAAATCAAATCCATGCTGGAAGAGCAGGGCTATACCTGCCGGGACTTTGGCTGCTACTCTCCGGAGCGCTGCGACTACCCCATTTTCGGTGAGGCGGCGGCCCGGGCGGTGGCCGCCGGCGAGTGCAGCTACGGCATCGTGATCTGCACCACCGGCATCGGGATCTCCATCGCCGCCAACAAGGTGCGGGGCATCCGCTGCGGCCACTGCGCCGACACGCTGGAGGCGGAGCTGACCCGCAAGCACAACAATGCCAATATGCTGGCCATCGGCGCCGGCTTTACCGGCCCCCGTCTCGCCAAGGAGATGGTGCAGGTCTTCCTGCATACGGACTTTGAGGGCGGACATCATACCCATCGGGTGAAGCTGCTGGACGCCATCGAAGGCTGAGCCGGCCCGGATGGGGCAGAGGTGAACGACAATGGCAACACCGAAAGGATACAGCAGTTATCGGGGCCGCACGCCCCGGTGGAAAATTTTCCTGGCCGTCTTTTTCGTTCTGGTGATCGTGGCCGCTGTGGCGTTTTTGCTGCTGGAGGAGCGCCTTTTTTACGATGGCTCTGGAAAGCTGCACCTGGATCTTCCTTCCAATCAGGGGGATGTGTCGGGCCATTCGGCGGGGTCCGAGGAAGACCTGCCGGACATCATTATTGAGAAAAATCCCAACGCCACCCTTCACGCCGTGGAGCTGGGCAGCGACCCGGCTGCCTGGGCTGATTCCACCGCGGCGCTCACCGCCGCGGGTGCTGACGCCCGGGTGATCCCCGTTAAGGGCGGCGGCGGAACGGTGCTGTATGACTCCGCCGTCGCGGCGGCCACGGCGCCCGCGGCGATAGCCGCCGCTGCACTGGACCGGGAGGAGCTGGAGGCGCTGCTCACTGACGAGACCTACTCCGTGGCGCGGCTCTCCTGTTTTCAGGACGGTCTGGCCGCCCAGGCCCAAGTGGAGGATCTGGGGCTGAAGAATACCGGCGGCTATATCTTCTACGACGGGAACAACCAAAACTGGCTGGATCCGGCCAAGCCTGCCGCCCGGAAGTATTTGTGCGACCTGGCGGTGGAGTGCGCGGAAATGGGCTTTGACGAGATCCTGCTGACGGACTTCTCTTACCCCGCGGAGGGGAAGCTGGATAAGATCGCCTATGGCGACGGGGAGCGCTCCGAGCATCTGAAGACCTTTCTGAGGGAGCTTCAGGAGGCGCTGGCCCCCTATGACGTCTGCGTTTCCGTGGAGCTGAGCGCCCAGGACATCATTGCCGGGGCCAACGAAACGGCGGGCGTGGTGCCCTCGGAGCTGGTGCCCCTGGTGGATCGGATCTGGGCTGTCTGCTCTGCCCAGGAGAGCGAGGCCTTGGACCGGGCGATCACGGCCGCCGGGGAAAAGACGGACTTTGTAGCTGAGCTTGCTGCCCTCACCGGGGAGGAGACGGGCAGCTGGCTGCTGTTGGACCAGGGGAGCTGAAGGCCCCGACAAGAAAACACACCGCGCCTTCTCCACGGAGACGGCGCGGTGTGTTGCTGTTTTTGGAGCCCGGTCAGGGATCGGGAAATTCCCAGCTCTGCCCCGGGCACTCTACCAGGACGGTCTTGCCCGCCAGGGCGGGGTGAGCGGCGGCAAAGCGGCCGGGGAGGGAGAAATCTTCCCACAGGTGCATGGGAATCCAGCGGGCGATGTCCGCCCGCGCCAGCAGCCACTGAGCGCCCCAGTCCCAGGCGGAGCCCAGCCGGGGGTCCAGGGGCAGCATGGCCAGGTCAATGTGCTGGCCGGCGAGGGGGGCTGTGTAGCGCTTAAAATTGACTTCCATGTTCCGGTTCCAGGCCTTGTCCTCCCCCTCCCAGTGCCACCAGTGAAGATCCCCGGCGTGGTAGAGGACGGTCCCCCCGCAGCGCAGGAG
>JAHHSB010000114.1 GCA_020025415.1 Oscillibacter sp.
CACACATCCGCCCACGCACGCGGCCTGATATCCCCGATCCTCCAGTGCGTGCAGGACGGCTTTTACCTCATTTGGAATTTCCAGCACTGCTTTTCTCCGCCTTTCAGTTGCATTTCCCGACATTCCGGTCTATAATAAATTGGTTTGTAACTTCGCACAAGTCAGATTTCCCTGTATTTCCCAGACCTCTTTGGGGCCTGCTTACCATAAAATTATACTGAAAAAAATCGATTTTTGCAATGATTGCGGCCAAGGCCGCTTGGAAGGAGTATTCACGATGATGAATCAGCCCGTATCGGTCCGTGCATATATGGTTCCCGGAAAACGCGTCCACCTGGTGGGCATCGGCGGCGTTTCCATGTGCCCGCTGGCAGAGGTGCTGCACACCATGGGACTGGAAGTGCAGGGCTCGGATATGAATGAGAGTGCGGCGGTGCTGAACCTGCGGGAGCTGGGGATTCCCGTGGTCATCGGCCACGCGGCGGAAAATCTGGGCGGTTGCGACTTTGTGGTCCGTACCGCCGCCGTCCACGACGACAATCCTGAGATCTCCGGCGCAGTGGCCCGGGGCATCCCCGTCTATGAGCGGGCCCAGGCCTGGGGGGCCATTATGCAGGGGTATGCCAACGCCCTGTGCATCTCCGGCACCCACGGAAAGACCACCACCTCCTCCATGTGCACCCATATTTTCATGGCCGCCCAGAAAGATCCCACCGTAATGATCGGCGGCACGCTGCCCCTGCTCCACTCCGGTTATCGGGTTGGTCACGGGGACACCATCATTCTGGAATCCTGCGAGTACTGCAACAGCTTTTTGTCCTTCTTCCCCACAGTGGCCGTGGTGCTGAACGTGGAGGAGGATCATCTGGACTTTTTCAAGGATCTGCACGACATCGAGCACTCCTTCCGCTCCTTTGCCCAGCTGGTGCCGGAGCGGGGCCACGTCATCGCCAATGCCGATGACCCCGGCGCCATGGAGGCCCTGGCGGGGATCCCCCATCTGCTGACCTTTGGTCTGGACCACCCCGCCGACTGCACCGCCGCCAACCTGACAGAGGAGGACGGGCATCCGGTCTTTGACATTTTGATTCATGGCAAGCCCTATGCCCACATCCGTCTAGGCGTCTATGGCCGGCACAATGTCTCCAACGCCCTGGCCGCCGCCTGCGCCGCCTGGTCCCTGGGCCTGCCCGGCACCGCCGTGGAAGAGGGCCTGGATTCCTTTACCGGCGCCGGCCGCCGCTTTGAATTCAAGGGCAGCTTCCGCGGCGCGGATATCTATGATGACTATGCCCATCACCCCGGCGAGCTGAAGGCCCTGCTGAATATGGCCAAGGGCCTGGATTATCGGCGCATCATCGTCGCCTTCCAGCCCCACACCTATTCCCGGACCCAGAAGCTCTTTGACCAGTTCGTCCAGGAGCTGCAAATCCCGGATGTGGCCATTTTGGCGGAGATCTACGCCGCCCGGGAGTCCAATACCATCGGCATCTCCTCCGCCGACCTGTGCCGGCATATTCCCGGCTCCATCTACTGCTCCACCTTGGATCAGGTGACCGAGCAGCTCCGCCGCCTGGCCCAGCCCGGGGATCTGATCCTCACCGTGGGCGCGGGAGACATCTACCGGGCTGGCGAAAAGCTGCTGGAGAGCGAGGAAGCCCCGGTATGAAGATCTTCGGGTGCCGCAGCGGCGCCCCCGCCGTGTGCAGCTGCCAGGCGGCAGCGGATTCCTACGCCTTGCTGGACAGCCTGGGCGTCTCCTATCTCTGGGTCGCCCACGACCCCGCCGACACCATGGAGGACTGTGCCGCCATTAGCGATGTGCTGGGAGCCCGGATCTGCAAAAACCTGCTGCTATGCAACCGCCAGCAGACTGCCTTTTACCTGCTGATCATGCCGGAGGATAAACCCTTTCACACCAAGGACCTGTCCGCACAAATCGGTTCCAGCCGCCTGTCCTTCGTTCCGGCGGAACGGATGGAATCCCTCATCGGCTGCACCCCCGGCTCGGCCAGCGTGCTGGGGCTGATGTATGACCGGGATCAGCAGGTCCGCCTGTTGGTGGACCGGGAGGTGGCCCAGGAGCCTTATTTCGCCTGCCACCCCTGTAAAAACGACGCCAGTATCCGCTTTGCCACCGAGGATCTGCTGCACCGGATTCTGCCCCAGCTGCATCACGAGCCCACGTTTGTGGAACTGTAAAGTCATTTTCCTGTTCAGACAATCAAAAACAGACGATGCCGCGGCACCGTCTGTTTTTTTATCGTATCAGCCCGGCCGGGTCCCACAAGGTCCAGACCGGCCGCTCCCCCGCTGTCCAAGCCACGGCGGCGGCATAAGCGGCAAAGAGGGTCTGGCGCTCCAGTCCTTCTCCCGGCCAAAGAGCCGGCACAGGCCGGTCCGGCCGGACCATCGGCTCGTCCCGTTTCTTGGCCAGCGCCTCCCGGCAAGTCCATTCCCGGAGGAAGTCTTGGCTGTCTCCCCCGCCCCAGGCCCGGAGCGTCCGGGACCCGATGGGGCGGTCCAGCCGCTCCAGATCCACCCCCAAAGGTGCATTGGAGATCCCCGCCAGCACGGCGCCTGCGGTGTGGCTCAGGCTGAAGTGGACACCCGGCCACTGGGGAAGCCAGGGCTTTCCCCGGGGAGAGCGGGCGATCTCCGGCAGAGATTCCCAGCCCAGCCGTTCCCGCAGGGCCGCGGCCAGCAGGCCATAGGCCCAAAGCGCCTGCTCCCGCCGCTGGGAGGGCAGGGCAGTCAGCGCCTGACGCTGCCGGGGAGACAGCCCGGCCAGCACTCCTGCGGCTTCCTCAGCCCTCATGGGAACAGCATAGCGCAGGGCAAAAATCTCTGTTTGCATGACCTCCCTCCTTTTGTTCCATCATACCGAAAGCACGGGGAAAATGCAAATCGAATCCCCACCAGAGCTGCTCTTTTGGTGAATTTTTGAAAAATCTGTCCGCCTTTTTTATTTTTTTGCCCTAAAAAAAAGGAAATTGGGCTTTTGCGGTGTATATCTAAAGTAGCAGTTCACGAATCCCCCTTTTGGGGGTATCAAGCGCCAGTATTTTGGCTAAACTTCCGGAAAGGAGGCACTTTCTTGGCATTTCCGCAAAATTTTCTGGACGAGCTTGTGGCCCGGAACGATATTGTGGATGTGGTCAGCAGCTATGTGCATCTGACCAAAAAGGGGTCCAACCTCTTTGGATTGTGTCCCTTCCACAGTGAGAAGACCGGGTCCTTTTCCGTCTCTCCCGACAAGCAGATCTTCTACTGCTTCGGCTGCAAAAAAGGCGGCGGCGTGGTCAACTTTATTATGGAGGAAGAAGGCCTCTCCTTCCCGGATGCGGTGCGGTTTCTTGCCAAGCGGGCGGGCATGGAGGTGCCCGAGGAGGACGGCGACCGGGAGGCCGGGCGCCGTCGCCAGCGCCTGCTGGATCTTAACCGGGAGGCGGCCCGCTTTTACTACGGGCTGCTTCATCAAAAAGAAGGCGCAGCGGTGCAGGCGTATCTCCAAAAGCGGAAGATCCTGCCTGCCACAGCCGTTAAGTTCGGCATGGGCGCCGCGCCGGACAGCTGGGATACCCTTCTGTCAGCCATGACCGCCAAGGGCTACACCAAGTCGGAGCTGATTTCCGCCGGTCTGGTGGTCCAGGGGAAAAACGGGCGGCTGTACGACAAGTTCCGCAACCGTCTGATGCTCCCGGTGGTGGATGTGCGGGGCGACGTGGTAGCCTTTGGCAGCCGGGTGCTGGACCATTCCGAACCCAAGTATATGAACTCGCCGGAGACCCCGGTCTACTCCAAGCGCCGGGTCTTGTATGGCTTGAATCTGGCCAAGAAGAGCAAGCGGCCCAACATCATCCTCTGCGAGGGGAACTTGGACATTGTGACGCTCCACCAGGCCGGATTTGACAATGCCGTGGCCTCCATGGGCACGGCCCTGACAGTGGAGCAGACCCGCCTGCTCTCCCGCTACACCAGGGAGCTGATCCTCTGCTACGACAACGACAATGCCGGCAGGATCGCCACGGAGCGGGCATTGGAGCTGCTGAACAACTCGGAATTCACCGTCCGGGTACTCCAGATCCCCCGGCGCCGGACAGAGAGCGGCGAGCTGGTGAAGCAGGACGCGGACGACTTTATCAAGCTCCAGGGCCCCGCCGCCTTTGAGAGGTTGCTCTCTGGCAGTGAAAACAGCATGGAATACCGCATGGCGGAGGTAGCCGGGAAATATAACCTGGCGGATGATCAGTCCCGGGTGGAATACTGCGAGGAGATCAGCGCCCTGCTGGCCACGCTGGGCAGCCCCGTGGAGCGGGAGGTCTATACCGCCCGGGCGGCGGAGACCGCCCACATCTCCCCCGAGGCCATGCGCCTGGAGGCAGAGCGGGCGCTCAAGCGCCGGCTTTTCCGCGAAAAGCGGGCACAGACCCGGCGGGATCTGAATCCGGCGGCGGCCATACAACCCAAGGAGCGGTCGCTGCGCTATGAAAACCTGCGTTCCGCCCGGGCGGAAGAAGGAGTGCTGCGGCTGTTGGTCCTGGATGAGAGCCTGTTCCCCAACGATCCCCCCCTGGAGGAGGCGGATTTCTCCTCCCCCCTGCTGGGCCGGGCCTTTTCC
>JAHHSB010000115.1 GCA_020025415.1 Oscillibacter sp.
TGCCGGGACTGCGCCCTGTGTACCCTATGCTGGCGGAAGGACTATAATACCACATTCAACGCCCTCAACGACGCTACCCCCTACTTACTGGAGCGGGGCCGGGCCCTGGCCAAGGACTTTCCCGACCACTTCTCCAGCCGCTGCATCCACCTGACGGATTTCCTCACTGCCGTGAACGAGGAGCTTTCCGCCTTTTTGCTCCGGCGGCGCTATCGCCACCAGCTGGAGGAGACCCGGTCCAGCGCCCGGCGGCAGTACGCCCAGCTAAGCGACCTGCTTTCGGCCACAGCAGCAGGACTGGAGGAGACGGCCCCGGCCTTTGCCGCTGCCTCTACCTGTACCATCGGGGCGGCCCTGCGGCCGAAAAAGGGGGAGAAGGTTTGCGGCGACAGCGTGTGTTCGTTCTGCACCGACAGCGGCTTGTGGTGCCTGCTCCTCTCCGATGGCATGGGCACCGGGGAGGAGGCCCGACGGGAATCCGCCCTGACGCTGCGGCTGATGCGCCAGTTCCTGGATGCGGGGGTGGCGGCGGACGCGGCTCTCAAGACCCTCAACTCTGCTCTGGCCCTGCGGGGGGCGGAGACCCACAGCTTTTCCACCATCGACCTGCTGACGCTCAAACCGGCCACCGGGGAGGCGGCCCTCTATAAATACGGCGCGGCGCCCACCTATCTCAAGCGGGGCGGCCGGGTGCGCCGGATCACAGGCGGGACACTGCCGGCGGGGCTACGGGGGAGCCAGTCCTCTCCGGACATCACCCGCTTCCAGATGGAGCCGGGCAGCTTTGCCGTCATGATCAGCGACGGCGTGGCGGACGCGGCCAGCGACGAGTGGCTCCAGGATCTGCTGGCGGGCTGGAACGGTAGCGATCCCCAGGTCCTGGCGGGCATTGTCCTAACCGAGGCATCGGAGCGCACCGGTTCGGCGGATGACTGCGGCGTGCAGGTGCTGTATTTGGATGACAGCGGCGCAAACCAACTGAAAAAGCTCTGACGGATCGGAAATTCCGGTATATCCCTGTGTGGCGGGGACATAATGGATTTATCAACAGAAAAAGGAGCTGACTTCTCTTGGTAAAAGGTATTTCCAGACGGGTCGTGGTTGTGGACTCTCCGGACCAACGATATTTTGAGCAGGCAATTTTCATCGTGCGCAACGACGCCGCCGGTGAGGGGGTCACCTCCCGGGAGCTGGTGGAGGAGGCCCGGCGGGTAGCCCGGAACTACGCCGAGGGCTCCGGGCGGCTGGGCCACACGCTGCGCAACCTCCACCCGGCGGTGTACTCCCTGATGGGGGCGGCGGCCCTGGGCCTGGTCTGGATGCTGGCGTGGCTGATTTAAAGGCCGCCGTCCTTCCCGGCGGCCTGTGCATAGCTTCCGTGTGCCTTTGCGGACAAGCAAGAGCGCCCCTGCCGATCTTCGGCAGGGGCGCTCTTGTTGTTATGCTGCAGATAGACTGCTCAATCCTGGGGGCGGGGGAAGTACGCCCGCACCTTCTGGGCATCCGCGGCGATCTGGGCACGCAGGGCATCCAGAGAGTCGAAGCGGATCTCATCGCGCAGGTGGTCAAAAAATTCTAGGCGGATGTTCTGGCCATAGAGGTCTCCCTCAAAATCCAGCAGGCTGGCCTCTGCCGTAACGTCTGCGCCGTTGTTGACGGTGGGGCGGGTGCCCACGTTGGTCACGGCGGGATAGACGCTGCCGTCAGGCAGGTGGGCCAGGGTGGCGTATACCCCGTGGCTGGGGACCAGGATGTGGGGCGGCAGAGTGATGTTGGCCGTGGGGAACAGCCGGGACGAACCCAGCCCCCGGCCGTGGCCCACCGTGCCGGTGAGGGTGTGGGGGTGGCCCAGGAAGCGGTTGGCCCGCTTCATCTGCCCCAGCTCCACCAGGCGGCGGATATAGGTGGAGCTGATGGGGATGCCCCCCAGCTCCACCTGGGGGATAATGTCGCAGCCCACACCCAGCTCGGCACATTTTGCCTGCAGCTTGTCCGGGGTGCCCTGGTTCTTGTGTCCAAAGCAGTGGTCGTGGCCGGCCACCAGATGAACGGCGTGATAGCGCTTGATAAGGATCTCCGTGATGAACTCGTCCCAGGGAGTGGTCATCATCTCATGGTCAAAGGGGACCATGAGGATCTCGTCGATGCCGTAGAGTCGGCGGATCAGGTCCTTACGGTCCTCGGGGGAGTTGATCAGGGGGCAGGGCGTGCCGCTGACCACCTCCTTCGGGGCCTGGATAAATGTAAACACCGCGGAGGCGCAGCCTAGCTGCCGGGCCTGCTCCACCGTCCTGCGCAGCAGCGCCCCGTGGCCCAAATGTACCCCGTCAAAAAATCCCAGGGCAATGACTTTCTCCTTCATGTTTCCACTCCAAAAAAGTTCTTCACCGCGGTCAGGGTGCCATCCCTGGCCTGAGACAGGCAGAGAAACTGCCGGCCCTGACTGTAAATGCGATAGATCCCATCGGGCGTGTCCGGCAGGGTGATGGGATTGCCGCAGCGGACCCGCTTTTCCGCCCGGTCGGATTTGAGCAGCAAAATGGGATAGGCGGAAAAGAGGCTGTCCGTGGGTAAAAGCGCATCGGCGCCCTGATCCTGGACCTCCTCCAGGCTCACTGCCTGCTCCAGGGTGAAGCCCGCGGCCATGGTCCGCCGCAAAGAGGCCATGCACCCGCCGCAGCCCAAGGCCTGCCCGATGTCGTGGCAGAGGGTGCGGATATAGGTGCCCTTGGAGCACAGCACCCGCAGGATGTACAGCCCCTCGTCCTGCTGGCGCAGCAGCTCCAGCTCGTAGATGGTCACGCTGCGGGGCTTGCGCTCCACCTCCTGGCCCTTGCGGGCCAGTTGATAGAGCTTCTGGCCGCCGATCTTGATCGCCGAGTACATGGGCGGGATCTGCTGGAGCGGGCCGATGAAATTGGCCAGCTGCGATTCCACCATGGCCCGGTCAACATTGACCGGCTGGGTGGACAGCACCTCGCCGGAAATGTCCTGGGTGGTGGTGGTCACCCCCAGCTGCAGCCCGGCCAGATACCCCTTTTTCCCGCTTTCGGCGAATTCCACCGCCTTGGTGGCCTGTCCCACGAACACTGGCAGCACGCCGGTGGCCATAGGGTCCAGGGTCCCGGCGTGGCCCACCCGTTTTTCATGCAGAATCCCCCGCAGCTTGGCGCAGACATCCATGCTGGTCCAGCCGGCGGGCTTGTCAATGATTACGATGCCATTGGGCATAGAGGAAAGCTCCTTCTTTCAAAATAACGGGTCAGCCGTTCCCCGTGGAGGGCTCCCCTGCAAAATCGGCTACCGTGCGGGCCACAGCGGCGAGGATCTGTGCCTTGGCGTGGGCCCAGGGGGCTTCTACCGTACAGCCCGCGGCTGCGGCATGGCCGCCGCCGCCCAGCAGCCGGCACACCTCTGTGGCGTTGACCCGGGGGCCGGTGCGCACCGACATCTTCCACACATCGGGCCGCAGCTCCCGCATCGTGATGGCGCAGTCCGTCCCCTCGATCTGGCCGCCCAGGGCGCTGAGCTCCTCGGCGTCACTCTCGTCGGCTTCCAGCCGCCCCATCAGGGCCAGGGGTACGGAGAGGATCACCACCCGACCGTTGTCGTAAAATTCCATCTTCTCCAGCATAGCTCCCTCCAGCTGCAGGCGCTTGCGGGTCTTGGTGCGGAAGAGCAGCTTGTTGACTTGCTGGTAGTCGATGCCCGTGTCCATCAGCGCTGCCGCCACCCGATGGGTCTGGGCAGTGGTGTTGTTATAGGCAAAGCAGCCCGTGTCCGTGGATACGGCCACATACAGCGGCAACGCTGCCTCCTGGCTGATGGGGCCCAGCTCCCGAAGGAGGTCATAGATCAGCTCCCCGCAGGCCGCCGCTTCCGGCCGCACAATGTTGGCTCGGGCAAAGGCGGTGAAAGAGGGGTGGTGATCGATGGCCAGATCTACCCGCTGGGCATAGCCCTGGGCGTTGTCCGGCAGCAGGTTCACCGTGGCAATATCCACGCTGATCACCTTGTCCGGCACAAAGTCCGCTGGGGCGGTATAGGGGGCGGCGTAGGGAGCGTAAAACCGGGTCAGGCCCGGGTTATCCAGCAGATAGGCCTCCTTGCCCAGCTCCTGCAAAGCCTGGCACAGCCCGGCGGCGCAGCCCACCGTGTCTCCATCGGGGCGGATGTGGGTGAGGATTAGGATTCGGTCCCAACTTTGCAGCAGCCGGGCTGTCTCCTGCACGTTCAGCGTGCTCATGATTCCGTATCCTCCGTGCGGCCCGCCGCTTCGTCCCGGCGCTCCACATCCCGCAGCAGCTGCAGGATGTGGGCCCCGTGCTGGATGGAGTCATCGGGGATGAACTGGAGCTCGGGGGTATAGCGCAGCTGCAGCTGGGAACCCAGCTCCCGGCGCAGGAAGCCTGCGGCGGATTTTAGACCCTTGAGCACGTCGCCCTCCTGGGCCTTGTCCAGAACGCTGATATACACCCGGGCATATCGCAGGTCACCGGTGGTGTCCACCCGGGTGACGGAGACCATGCCCGTTTGCGAGACGCGGGGGTCTTTGAGCCGGCGGATCTGAGCGGACAGCTCCCGC
>JAHHSB010000116.1 GCA_020025415.1 Oscillibacter sp.
CATGGGGAGGATTATCTCCAGACCCAGGAGGGGCACAGGCTGCCGGTGCCCCACTGCATCCGGGGGACGGAGGGTTGGGAGATCATTCCACAGCTGCAGGAATACGCCGCCAATCCCATCGACAAGCCTACTTTCGGCAGCCGGTACCTGGGGGCGCTGCTCAAGGCCAGGGACGAGGACGCCCGCAAGCAGGAAAAGCCCGGGGTGGAGCAGGTGACCCTCATCGGCCTTTGCACCGACATCTGCGTGATCTCCAACGCCCTGCTCATCAAGGCCTTTTTGCCTGAGGCGAAGATCGTGGTGGAGGCCAAGTGTTGCGCCGGCGTGACGCCCGAGAGCCACGAGACTGCCCTGCGGGCGATGGAGAGCTGCCAGATCACCGTGGTGCGGGAATAAGCGCCCGCCGGAAAAGAAAAAAGAAAGCCTGCCGACCGCTCGGCAGGCTTTCTTTGCGTCGGGAGGACGAAACGGCGTCGCTCAGACGTAGCTCTGGGTGGTGACGTCGAACACGCCCCGGGTGGTCAGGCGCAGGCTTGGAATCACCGGCAGGGCCATGAAGCTCAGGGTCATAAAGGGGTCCACCCCGGGATTGACCCCCAGGGCAAAGGCCTGCTCCTTGGCCGCTTCCAGGCGGCGGTTGACCTCCTCCAGCGGCAGGTCGGACATGATGCCGGCGATGGGCAGGGGCAGCTCCGCGGCGGCCTGGCCGTTGTTCCAGACCACAATGCCGCCGCCCAGCTCCGCCACCCGGTTGGCCGCGGCGGCCATCTCCGCCTCGCTGGTGCCCACTACGATGATGTTGTGGGAGTCGTGGGAGATGGAGGTGGCCACGGCGCCGGACTTAAGACCGTAGCCCTGGATAAAGCCGATGCCAATGTGGCGGGTGTTTTTGTGCCGCTCCACCACGGCAATTTTCAGCACGTCGTACTCCGCGTCGATCCGGTCGGAATAGCCGGCATCCACGGTGGTGATCTCCCCGGGGACCAGGCCCAGAATGCCCCGGGGCCGGGGCTCCATGAAGTCCTGGGCGGTGAGGGTGTCCACATGGAAGGTGTGGCGGGCGCGATTGTGGAGATAATCATCCACCTTGGGCACGGGGAAGGGGTTGACAACCCCGTCTGCCACCCGCAGCACGCCTCGCTGATAGACCCGCTGGATCTGGAAGCTGTCAAAGCTGTCGATCACCGTCAGGTCGGCCAGATAGCCCGGGGCCACGGCGCCTCGGTTATTGAGCAGGAAGTAGCGGGCGGCGTTGTGGCTGGCGGCCTTCACCGCTACGATGGGGTCGGCGCCCAGCTCGATGGCCCGCTTGACCAGATAGTCGATGTGACCCTTTTCCAGCAGGTCGCTGGGGTGCTTATCATCGCAGCAAAACATGCAGCGGTCGGCGGTGTTGGGCTGGAGCAGGGGGAAGAGGGCGTCCAAGTTCCGGGCGGCGGTCCCTTCCCGGATCATGATGAACTGACCCCTGCGCAGCTTTTCCAGGGCGTCGCTTAAGTCATGGCACTCGTGGTCGGAGTAGACCCCTGCGGCCACATAGGCGTTCAAGTCGTTGCCCACCAGGTCGGGGGCGTGGCCGTCGATCTTCTTGTGGTGGGCCTGGGCCGCCACGATCTTCTCCACCGGCTGCTCGTCTCCGGCGATGACGCCCACGAAGTTCATCATCTCCGCCAGGCCCTGGACCCGGGGGTGGTCGTAAAAGCTGTCGATGGCCCGGTAGTCCAGCACCGCGCCGGACTCATCCAGCGGGGTGGCGGGCACGCAGGAGGGCAGCATGAAGCGCACGTCGATGGGCAGGCCCTCGGTGGCCTGGAGCATATACTCGATGCCGTCCACGCCCATGACGTTGGCGATCTCATGGGGATCGGTGATGACGGTGGTGGTGCCGTGGGGCAGGACCGCCCGGGCAAATTCCGCCGGGGTGACCAGGGCGCTTTCCAGGTGGATATGGGCGTCCAGGAAGCCGGGCAGTACGATCTGACCGTTCAGGTCCAGCTCCTCCTTCCCGGCGTACTTGCCCAGGCCCACAATCAGCCCTTCCGTGATGGCGATGTCGGCGGTGAGCAATTCGTTGGAAAAGACGTTGACATAGGTGGCGTTTTTCAGCACCAGATCCGCCGGTTCCCGTCCGGCGGCGGCCGCAATGATGCGTTGCTTTTTCAGCAGCTTCCGGTTGATCTTGCCCGCGTAGCTTTCAGACATCATACCACTCCTTTTCCGTGTTGTTGGTCGTTTGCTTGGTTTCTCTTTACTGGCAGTATACGCTACGGACGGTCCCTTGTCCACCACAAAAAGGGGCTGGATTGGGAAAAAACAGGCCGGACGCCATTTGCGGCGCCCGGCCTGTATGCCTGGGAATGGGGGGATGTTTCAGCCCTTGATGCTGCCGTCCGCGTTGAACACGGGCAGGGGGGCTAGGAAGCGGATGTCGGGGCGCTTGGCGGCGTCCCCCTCGGCTAGGATGGTGGCCCGGCCGGCCACGGTGGCGCCGGCGGCCAAGGCCAGCTGCTCCAGCGCCCGGATGGACTCGCCAGTGGAGATCACGTCGTCCACCAGCAGCACGCGCTTGCCGCGGAGCATGGCCGCGTCAGCGCCGCTGAGGTAGAGATGCTGCTCGGCCTGGGTGGTGATGGAGTGGACCACCACTTCCAGCGGATCGGTGAGATAGACCTTGAGCCCCTTACGGGCCAGGAAGTACTTCTTGGCGCCGGACTGGCGGGCCATCTCGTGGATCAGGGGGATGCCCTTGGCTTCAGCGGTGATCATGTAATCGTAGTCGATGTCCGCCACGGCACGGAGCAGCACCTCGGCGCACTTCACAGTCAGCTCCGCGTCCCCGAAGAGGACGAAGGCCGCGATGTGAAGATCGTCGGCTACCTTGCACAGGGGCAGGTCCCGCTGCAGGCCTGCCACGGAAAGAGGATACGTGAGCATAAGAGTTTGCCTCCCTTGTGAAATTCCTGGGGCATGGGATTACCAAAACGCCTTTATTATACCGCTTTGTGACAAAAAGTCAATCGGAAAGGGGCTCAGAGCAGGCCGGCCTGCTCCAGAAATTCCCGGGCCACGTCGTCCACCATACGCTTCATCACGTCCACCTGATAGGTCATCTCCGCCATCTGCTCGGTGGAGATCTGCCCGGTGAGCTGCTCCAAAATGTCCTCCAGCTCCGGGTACTGCTCCAGGATATCGTCCCGGCCCACGAACACGCCATAGTAATCGGGGAAGAAGTTCTTGTCGTCCTCCAGCACCTTCAGACCTACCTTGCGGTTGAGGCCGTCGGTGGTGTAGACCACGGCCACGTCAAAGCTGCCGTTTTCAATGGAGGCGTATTTCAGGCCCATGTCCACAGGGACATAGTCCTTGAAGTTCAGGCCGTAGTACTCCACGAAGGGGAAGTACTTCATGCTGCCCTCCAGGGTGAAGAACTCCTGCTCGGCGCCGAAGGTCAGCTGATCGGCAATGGGGATCAGATCGCTGATGGTTTCCAGGTCGTACTCCTCCGCCAGTTCCTCGGGCACGCCGATGGCATAGGTGTTCTCAAAGCCCAGCTTGCCTAGCACGTGGAGGCCATAGTCATCCAGGGCCTTTTCCTTCACATAGTCATAAATGGTCATGCCCTCGGGCACGTCGGGGGTGTCCTCGTGGAAGAAGGTAGTCAGCAGCGTGCCGTCATAGGAGATCATCAGGTCGCAGCTGTGGCTGTCCCCGTTCAGGGCGTTCCAGTTGTTCACCTGGGACATCTGATCGCTGATGGTGACGGTGAGATCCGTCTGATCCTCCACCAGCATCTTCACCATGTGGTGCATCAGCTGGGTCTCGGAATAGTCGCCGTCATAAAGGACAATATCCCCCGTGGAGCCCCGGCCGTAAGGCAGGAGCAGGCAGAACACCAGCACCAGCGCCGCCACGGGGATCCACATCTTCCGGGACCCGCCCCGGGACTTGCGCATCTGGCCCTCGAACCAGGCCATGATCAGATCCAGCACCACGGCGATCACCATCAGCACGCCGGTGGCGCCCAGGATCAGGCCCATGTCCGAAACCCGGATGGCCTGGGTGATCACGCCGCCCAGGCCGCCGCCGCCCACGAAGGCGGCGAACACCGCCGTGCCGATGGCGTTGACCACGGCCATGCGGATGCCGGTAAACACGGTGGGAAAGGCCAGGGGAAATTCCACCATCATCACCCGGTAGGGCTTGCTCATGCCCATGCCCCGGGCGGCTTCCTTTACGCCCGGGTCCACCTCCTGCAGGCCCAGGCAGGTGTTGCGCACGATGGGCAGCAGGGAGTAGAGGGTGATGCCGATGATGACCGTCAGCTTGCCGGGGTCCAGCACTACCATGATTACGCCCAGCAGCGCCAGGGAGGGGATGGTCTGCAGCAGATCCACGATCCGCAAAATCACCGGCCGGGCCCGGCGGGACACATAGGCCCAGATGCCCATGGGCAGACCCACCGCAATGGACAGCAGGCTGGCCGCCAGCACGATGAACAGATG
>JAHHSB010000117.1 GCA_020025415.1 Oscillibacter sp.
CGATGGGGCAGCGGCCGCCACCGCCAGGGTAAAGGCGGATCTCCGGGCCACCGAAAAGAAAATGGAGCAGCTAACCCTCACCATGAAGCACGCCGCCACTTATCGCCAACTCCGTCCCCTGTATGACCAATACCGCCAGTCCAGGGACAAGGAGAAATTCCTCCGGGGGCACGAGAGTGAGATCATCCTATTCGAGGCAGCGGCAAGGGAACTGAAACGGCTGGGCGCCGTACCCCTGCCCGCCGCCCAACGGCTCCGGGCCGAAATGGATGAGCTCACCGCCAGAAGGACCGCCCTGCAATCGGAATACAGAAAGGCTCAACAGAAAGAACGGGAGTACGACACCCTCAACCAAAACGTCCGTATCTTGCTGGAACGGTCAGAGGATGTTGTACTCCCGAAGGAAAAACCGAATGAGCTTGAATAAATAAAATAATTAACCCAGTTGCCAACGGGCGCTCTCACTCTGGAGCTCCACCATACGGCGGTAGAGGCCTCCGCGTTCCATCAGTTCCGCAGGCGTACCCTGCTCGGCCACCCGGCCGTTTTCCAGCACCACGATGTGGTCGGCTCCTGCCACGGTGCGCATCCGGTGGGCAATGACCAGCACCGTCTTGCCTGCCAGCAGGCGGGAGAGCGCACCCTGCACCTTTGTCTCGTTTTCCACATCCAGGCTGGCAGTAGCCTCGTCCAGCAGGACAATGGGAGCGTTCTTCAAAAGCGCCCTGGCGATGGAGATGCGCTGCCGCTCTCCGCCGGAGAGTTTTGCGCCGTTTTCCCCGATGGGGGTGTCATATCCCTGAGGCAGGCGGCAAATGAACTCCCCGCAGTTGGCGGCCTCGGCCGCAGCCCGCACCTCCTCGTCGGTAGCGCCTCGCTTGCCCAGACGGATGTTCTCCATCACCGTGTCGTCAAAGAGCACCACATCCTGAAACACCATGGAGTAATCGGTCAGCAATGCCTCCGGGTCCACCGTGGAGATGTCCACGCCGCCCACCTTGATGCTTCCCTCTGTTACATCCCACAGCCGGGCAGCCAGTCGGGCGCAGGTACTCTTACCGGACCCAGAGGGCCCTACCAGGGCGGTCACTTCGCCCTCCCGGGCGGTAAAGCTCACGCCGTCCAGCACCTTTTTCCTGTCGTAGGCAAATCCCACATGGTCGAACTCAATATCGTGGCCCTTGGGCTGAAACACCTCTGCACCCTCTGCCGCGGGGGTGTCGTAGATCTCGTTCATGCGGTCGGCGGATACTTGGGACACAAACATCTCAGCGATGAGAGCCAGGCTCTGGTCAAAAGGCGCATACACGCGGGTGATAACCAGCAGGAACAAAAACAGCAGCATGAAGTCGATCTGCCCGGAGAGAATCAGACTGGCTCCCACCAGGATGGTGGTGGCTACCCCCAGACGCATGATGACGCTGGCCGCATTGACGAAGATGCCGGTCCCCAGCTCACCCTGGATGGTGACCTTCTCATGGTCGTCGATTTTCTGATTGAGCCCGGCCAAATAGCGCTCCTCCTGATTGGTGGTGCGGATCTCCCGGACATTTTCCAGGGCTTCCTGAATTCCGTCGGAGACACGGATCGCAGCTTTTTTCGTCCGCTCAGCGGCTTGGGCGGAAATCCTCCGGGTCCCAAACAGCAGGCCGAAGGCCACCGGCACACCCCACAGGCAGGCGATGGCCAGCCGCCAGTCATACACCAGCAGGCACACCGCAATGATCGCCGTGGAGATATAGGCCCCGTACAGATAGCCCAGCACATGGGACCAGACATGCTCCATGCGGTTCACATCGCCCATAATGGTCTCGGTCAGATCCGCCAGATCCCGCTTGCCGAAGTAACCCAAAGGCAGTTTGCGCAGCCGCTCCGCCAGACTGAGACGGGTGGATTTCACCTCGTTATAGACCAGGCCGTAGGTGGTGTAGTACTGCTGCAGATGGGTCACAAAGGAAAGAATCAGGAACACAACCACCAGCCCGATCAGGAAGACTGCGTTGGGCAGCGGCTGGTCGTCTGTAAAGGTTCCCATCAGGCCGTACATCAGCAGGTACAGGATGCTCATACCGCCCATGACAACAAGGTTGACGATGACCGTCCAGAAGGCTCCCTTTTTGACATTTTTTACGCCCTGGTCGGTGAGGGCGTATTTCCGCTGAAAGTTTTTGCTGAACATATTCTTCACCCCTCTCTCACTGTTCGCTGGTAATCTTCCACTGGACCGCCCGGTTGTAATCCGCCCACATCCGGGCATAGAGGCCGCCGGCGGCAGTCAACTCCTGATGAGAGCCCCGCTCCACGATGCGTCCCTCCTCCAGCACCAGGATCTTGTCCGCACCCACCACAGTAGACAGACGGTGGGCGATCATGATTACGGTGCGGCCACGGGTCAACTCGGTAAACGCCTTTTGGATCAACGCCTCGTTCTCAGGATCAGCAAAGGCGGTTGCTTCATCGAGGACCACGATAGGCGCATCCTTCAGAATGGCCCGGGCCAGGGCGATGCGCTGCTGCTCGCCGCCGGAGAGATAAGTCCCCTCGGAGCCGATCAGGGTGTCCATGCCCTGGGGCAGTTTCTCCAGAATGTCCCCACACTGGGCAGCCATCAACGCCGAGAGCACCCGCTCTCGGGTGGCGTTGGGGCAGGCGGCCCGAACATTCTCAAAAATGGAGGCTTTGAATAGGCGGCTGGTCTGGAACACAAAGGCGATCTGGTCCATAAGCACATGGGGATCGATCTGCCGCACATCCACGCCGCCCACCTTCACTACGCCGGAGGTGGCGTCCCAGAAGCGGGGGATCAGGCTGGCGGCGGTGGTCTTGCCGCCGCCGGAGGGTCCTACCAGGGCTACGGTCTGTCCCGGCTCCGCTGTGAAGGACACATGGGAGAGGGCGGAGGTCTGGGCTCCGTCGTAAGTAAAGCTCACATCATCAAATTCTACACAGCTGCTTCCGGGGGATTGGGGGTGTTCAGGCGCTTTCAGTTCAGGAGCACACATGACCTGGTCAATGCGCCCCAGTGCAGTGCTGGCCAGCATCATACCGGATGCGGCAAACATGATCTTGGCAAGCGCGGTAGAAATGATGGCGGAGAACACCGCGTAAAAGGCAAAGTTTGTAATAAACCCCGCAAAGTCTCCGCCAGCCAGAGTTCCGGGAGCCAGGAACAGAACCGCAGGCACCAGGAACGCAAAAGCACCCTCGGTAAAGGTCAGATTGATGGACTGCGGCACACGGCACACATCGCCTTGATAGTGCTCCGCTTTGGAACTGTAATCCTCAATGGCCTCCTGGAAGGCCTTGAAGGAATAAACGGTCTGCTGGAAAATCTTGACCACCGGAATGCCCCGGACATACTCGGTGCCCGCCTTGGTTATGCGGTCCTGGGCTGCCTGATACTCTGCCATCAGTTTGGCGTTTTTGCCGCCCATCATAGAGAACATGGCAATCATGGAAATCACCGCCGAGAGCAGGCAGGCCGCACCCATCCGCCAATCAAAGGCGAACATGATCACCAGCATGGACACGAACAGGGTGATGGTGCCCACGATGTCCGCCAGATTGTGGGCAAGCAGGGTCTCCGTATCGGCCGCCGCCGCGTCCAGTCGTCCACGGATGAGACCGGAGGCATTGGAGTCGAAGAAGCCCAGCGGGGCTCTCATCACATGGGCAACGCCCTGCTTGCGGATGTTGGCCGCTGTGCGGAAGGCCGCCAGATGGGTACACATCAATCCTGCAAAGTACAGGACAATGCCGGCCACCGAAAAGGCAAACGCCAGCCATCCGTATTGGGCGATGTCCTGCGCCCGGGTCCAGTCCGGCGCCACGGCGATCAGATCCCGGGCCACCAGCCAGATGCAGATGTAGGGTGCCATGCTCAACAGCATGGACACCGCCGACAGGGCCAGTCCCAGGAAGGTCAGCCCCTTGTGACTGCCTGCGTAGTCCAGCAGGACCGCAACATCACTCTTTTTCTTCTGCTTCATTGAAAAGCCTCCTTCTGCAAGTTAGCAATAACTAACTAATATTCAAAAAAGATAGGGGTCAGCCCCCCATCAATTTCAGCCATCCACCAGTGTAGAAAGTGCGGAACTGTTCTACATCTCGCAGGGCCTGTTCTTTCGGCATATCATGCACGACGATCTCAAAAAGGCCGCTGAACATTCCGCTGGCGATAATGTGGCAAAGAGACTGGCTCAGTTCCGGGACCTCCCGGCCCAGGCGGCGGAGAACATCCATGTAACGGAGCGTGTACTCCACCTCCACCTCTACCATGTTGTGGACAAAGTGCTCATAGCTGGTTCCCTCGGCCTTACACAGCAGCAGCTTCACCGGCTCCCGGTGGTCGCAGATATAGTCCACCATCCAATGGACATACTGACTGGACTCCAGCCCCATGTGCTCCGGCTGTTCCTGCTCAGGCAACTCGGAAAAGGAAGTCTGCGCCTCC